>JANNYY010000193.1:0-3542 GCA_031410355.1 Chitinophagaceae bacterium
GCATCACCCATCAACTCATACATGGCTAAACTGGCGGCACGGTTGGTAATGGTCATGTCTTCAAAAGCAATCATGCTTTCGGTTTTATTTTTCACTTTTTCCAGTTCCCGCTGGCTTATCCCATCTTTTTGTAATTTAATCAGCTCTTCATTAATGGCTGCTTCTGCGTCATCCATCTTTACGCCCTTAACTAATTTTCCCTCAATGGTAAGCAACCCGGCATCGGTACTGCCCATGTGATAACACTCAATATTACTGAACAATTGTTTTTCTTTCACCAGCGCCTGGTATAATCGTGACGAACCTCCCCCGCTTAAAATTTCGGTGATGAGGTCGGCCGTGTAATATCGCATATCGGTACGTGGGTAAATATGCCAGCATTTGTACAAGGCATCAAGCGGTACGTTTGCTTTAACCGTATTTGATTTTGGTGCCGTTTGTTTTGGCTCAACCGGCAGGTTACGTATATATTTTTCGCCTGCTGGTATGGGTGCAAACCATTTTTCTGTAAGCCTTTTTACTTCTTCAACAGTTACATTACCTGCAACAACCAAAATGGCATTTGATGGATTGTAGTGTTTATGAAAAAATGCTTTTACATCATCGAGTGTTGCATTTTGTATATGGCTCAGTTCGGCGCCAATCGTCATCCAGCGGTATGGATGAACGGTGTAGGTGAGTTCTCTTATCTTATGCCACACATCGCCGTAAGGCTTATTTATGTAATGTTCTTTAAATTCTTCGCAAACAACTTTACGCTGTACTTCCAGGCTTTTTTTGCTGAATGCCAGCGACAGCATCCTGTCACTCTCCAGCCAAAAAGCAGTTTCCAGGTTTTCGGCAGGCAGTTGACAATAATAATTGGTCAGGTCGTTGGTGGTAAAGGCATTGTTCTCGCCACCTGCCAGTTGCAGCGGTTCATCGTACTCGGGTATATTTACACTGCCACCAAACATCAGGTGCTCAAATAAGTGGGCAAACCCTGTTTTAGCCGGGTCTTCATCCCTTGCGCCAACATCATAAATTACATTAACCACCGCCATGGGTGTACTTATATCCTGGTGAACCAGCACTTTTAACCCGTTGGCTATTTCAAATTTTTCAAACTGAATCATGTGCAAATGTACGGAGGAGAATAAAACCGGCAGTAAGTTTAACGGATACTTATTGTATTAATGGTAAGTTCTTTTATTACACCGTTACGCTTTATTAAAACCCTGACAGATTCATACGGTTTTTGTAAAATGTATTTGTAGGCCTGCATATTATTTGTAAAATTCCGGTTTACAGCCAGCACTTCGTCATTTATTTTAAATTGTGCTTTATCGGCCGGCGAGCCTGCAATAACATCTTCTACCATTATTTTACCATGCACATAATAAATGCCCAAACCGGTATAAGCATAATCAAAATCTTCATTAAAATGCTGATTGGGTATAATGTGAATTTCCCGGTTTGGATAATTGAACACCAAATTAAACCTGCGAAGCAGATCATTACCCAAAAGCCCGCCGGTAAAGGGATAGGAAGTTACATTATAATTGTCTTTATACAAATAAGTGGGAACCGCTTTAAATTTGTACGGCCCAATTTTTACTTCTTTAACAAGCGTAAGCCTCATTTGCAATTTCCCGCCCATGCCTTCTGCCTGTGTTACCACGGGTCTTCTTCTTTTAAGCAGCATATTGCTGTCACTGGCAAATTTTTCGCTCATTAATAAACACAGGCCGGCACCTGTATCCAGGTAAAAATTAAAGCCCGTGCTTTTGTTGTCTTTTATATTCAGCCATTGAATGGGTAAATTTGTAAAAGCCGGGTGCAGCACAGTTCCCCATTTTGGATAATCAATTTTTCCGGGGCTGTATACTTCAATCATATTGCTGTCGAAATTAATTTTAACTATATACCGGCTAAAAAAACTATACCCTATTATACCATCCACTTTTTCGCCATACACACTGCTCAGCACTTCATAATTATTTACATGAAAATTCAGGTGTTCAATTTTTAGGCCGGGCAGGGTAAGGCTTCTGTTAAAGGCAAAAGAAACTTTGCGTATGCCACCAAGGCCTGTAATAGTAGTATCACTTGCTTTCAGGGGAATATTAAATTCGGCACAGGTGCCTGAATCCAGCGAAATTCCTCCGCTGCCGGTGTCTAAAATAAAATTTAAAGTATCGGGCACATCGCCAAACTGTGCCTGCAGCACCATTACACCACCGCTGAATTGTTTAAAAGGAAAACGGGTAATAAATTTTGCTTCCTTTTGAGGCAATAATTCCTGGGCATGCAAATTTACAAGAGCAAATAAAAACAATATGATGAAATAAATTTTTCTCATAAACAAGCTAATTCGAATTTACAACCTATTGGATGTATTTTTGTTGTTTATTACACAAAAGGCACCAGCATGGAATTAAATGATCTATATCAAAAGGCGCTTCGCTTTGATTTTTTGACAGTGGAAGAAGGTATGTACCTGTTTGAAAATGCTGCATTAACTGAATTGATGTTTGTAGCCGATGAGTTAAGAAAGAAACAGGTGCCGCACGGTAAAGTTACCTGGCAAATTGACCGTAATGTAAACACTACCAACGTTTGCATAGCCAATTGCAAATTTTGTAACTTTTACCGCATACCGGGCCATGCCGATGCTTATATAACAGATATTGAAACTTATAAAACCAAAATTGAAGAAACCATAAAATTTGGAGGCGACCAGCTTTTGTTGCAGGGTGGCCATCACCCCGAGCTTGGCTTAAGTTTTTATGTAAATCTTTTTGCAGCATTAAAATCGCTTTATCCCAATATTAAACTGCATACACTTGGCCCGCCGGAAGTTGCGCACATTACCAAGCTGGAGAAAAGCACACACCGCGAAGTGCTGATAGCTTTAAAAGAAGCAGGGATGGACAGCCTGCCCGGTGCCGGTGCCGAAATTTTAACCGACAGGGTAAGAAGACTGATCAGTAAAGGAAAATGTGGCGCACAGGAATGGCTGGATATTATGCATGAAGCACACAAACTAAACATCACCACATCGGCCACCATGATGTTTGGCCATGTGGAAACCCTGCAGGAACGTTTTGAACACCTTGTAAAGATAAGAGAAGTACAAAGCCGAAAACCTGCCGGTGCAAAGGGTTTCCTTGCATTTATTCCCTGGACCTTTCAGGATGTGGATACCCTTTTGGCAAAAATAAGAGGCGTACATAATTTAACAACAGCCGAAGAATATATACGCATGATCGCCATCAGCAGAATTATGCTGCCCAATATTTTAAACATACAGGCAAGCTGGTTAACGGTAGGTAAACAGGTGGCACAAATTTGTTTAAATGCCGGGGCTAATGATTTTGGAAGCATCATGATTGAAGAGAATGTAGTGAGCGCAGCAGGAGCGCCGCATAGGTTTACTTATAAAACCATTCATCAATCAATTAAAGACGCGGGCTTTGAACCCCAATTAAGAAACCAGCAATACGAATGGCGTGATATACCCCAAACCATTGTTGAGCAGGTTGTAAATTATTAACCCCCCG
>JANNYY010000194.1:0-1635 GCA_031410355.1 Chitinophagaceae bacterium
ATCGGCTTCCTGCTTTTTTTGGATAGCAGCTTTACCGGTAAGCATGGGTTCGCCATCGGGCATGCTCACTGCATCATCGGCATACATAGCCATTAATGTTTTGCTGTCTTTGGCATTCTGTGCAGCAGCCCATGCATTTTCCACAGCAACTATTTCAGAGCGTATCTGTGCAAGATCTGGTTTAGCAGGTTCAGTCACAGTAACCGCTGCAGGCGTTTCTTTCTTTTCATCTTCCTTGCAGGAAGCAAATAGTAATACGCATGAAGCGTATGCAATAAAAAACATTGTTTTTTTCATTTTGTTTATTTTAAGATTAATAATAAAGAACAATTCATGATCTGATTGTATTCATTGATGTTTTAAGATTGTTTCGGCATTTACTAATTTCTCTTACAATGCCTTGTTAAACACTAATGTTTTTCCATTTGGTAATGTTTTTTTAATACATCTTCGCCATATTCATTTCCCTTTTCCCGCCATATAGCATGAATATGATTGGCCCCGTTTCTTGGCCCACCATTATTATCAAACTCAATAATAAAAGTTGGACCGTTTAAAACATAATAATGCGGCTTTTTTTCATCATATTCTCCAATCCATCCAAAATATATTTTGCCAATACCTGCTTTAATAATTTTATCATATTCAACAACCGCTTTATCATACTCCAGGTTAAATACAAACTCCCTGATAATGTATTGCAACACTGCTTTTTGGTTTTCATTCATCTCTGCACCCAAAATACCCCAATTATCAACCAGCCGTTTGCCACGTTCGGCCGCGGTTATTATATCTTTTGGCACTGCTGTACTCATGGTGGCTTTCTTTTGTTGAGCAGGTGTAAACAAGTTTACGAGTTTTATTCCCAGATCTTCTTCCTGCCCAAGCACCCGCCAGCCTGCATATACATCGCTTTTGTATTCTGCCGGGTCGGTACCAATAAAAAACGGCGTTACACAAAGTTTATCATTAACGAATGTAAAATTGATTGATAAATGATGCCCCTCTAATTTATATCCCCAGATACTATCTGTTGGCTGGCCAAAAAAAGCGAAGTAGTAATTTTTATGCGACCATAATAATGACCGTACAAAAGCATAAGTAGTGTCGTTAATTTCTTTCTTGTAAAAAAGACTATCATAATAGCGGTTAAGTAAATCATCAAGGTGCATAATGCTGGTAGCTTTCAGGTAACCTTGCGAACTTAATGAGACAGAAAGAATACGATGCACCAATTTTCTTTGCTCATCAGTCATGTTACCAATGCTTGTTCCCACTCTTGCCCGAAGCCCCACAGGCAGATTGTTCCATTTAAGCCTGGAGGTGTCATTAAAATTGAGTCTGCCCGAAATATTCTGCATCTTACTAAACGAATTGTAAAGCACAACCGCAACCTGTTTTATTTCATTATTATAAGCTGCCTGGCTTTTTGCAACATTTGCAAAACCCAAAATAAAGATGGAGAAAATAATGAAATGAATTTTATTAGTCATAATGATTGGTTTAAAGTTTTGGTGTTGATATTTTTCGTGATAAAAAACAGTTTGTATTTTTCGTTTGCTAACAACAAGTTGATAGCCTTTAATTGGTAAGTTTATTCTTTCTCTTATTAAAAAATATTTTTACTGCATAGAT
>JANNYY010000195.1:0-6610 GCA_031410355.1 Chitinophagaceae bacterium
TTAGTGGATAATCAAAAAGATACTTTTACCGGGGATGTACAAAATGTAACTGCACAGTTACCTTTTCATTCTTTCTTTAACGTATTAAAAAGTAAGGGCTTTGCTTTAACTACCCAACAGATCATTGATGCCAATAAGGTCATCATATTTTATGCTAACCGGATTAAAAATGAAGATGAGGTTTGCCTTTCCCTTTTACCAATATTTGCGGGCAATGAAAATGAACAGGTATTGTTTAAACAATTGTTTCTAAAACATTTTAAAACATCATTTACTTTTACAGGACACACCCCAACCAAAAAAGAAGCGCTTGAAAAACATATAAAAAAGAATTGGAAAAAATTTTTGATCATGTATGGTTTAGTAGCAGTAATTCTTGTTACGCTCATCATAATTATATATCAAAAATTCACAACACCCGATCCTGCAAAGATCACGGTTTCACTCAAAACCCCCGGCATTACAGCCAAAACCGGTTACAGCACAAATAATTTTTCTGTAAATCCCAACCAGAATTTAGAAGTAAATACGGTATGTACTTATAAAACTAAAGGAAAAAATTTTGCATTTACACATAATACAATATTCGACTGGGGCGACCATTCAATTTTAGATAATAAAAATATACATAGCTATAAAACCCAGGGAAAATATGACCTGGTTGCTTATGTTGAAGTGCTTTATGCAAATAAAATAATTAAAAAAGATACGCTCCGCAGGCTTGTGCTTGTTTGTTCTGAAACAAATTCTTTAAAAATTGACTACGGAAAAACAAACAGGTTCCTCATAAATGAAGTTGTACAAATGCAGGCATCTGTTGACAGTGCAAACCCTCCTGATTATATAAAGTGGACCTCAGAAGGCAAAGATGTGTATGGCAGTACCTATGAAACTGCATTTAAAACGCCCGGGAATTACACTGTAAACTGCGTTGCTGTTTACGATAGTCTTAATTCACCATGTACATTGCAACAAAATATCGGGCTTGTTGCAATTACGGCAAAACCAACTGAAATAAAGGAATTACCCCAAACTGATACAGTTGCTAAATTCGGCGAACAGGACACGGTTACAAAGAAAAAAACGGTCTCCCCGTTTTTGTTTTACTTATACCTCAGTTTAGCAATTGTGTTTGGTATCCTTACAATTCTTTTTACCATTTTAAGTGAAAGTGAAAAAACAAACCTGGGAAATTTAAAAAAGACTGTGTTAGAAAAGTACAATAAGCTCACTACACCCTTCTTAGGTAAAAAAACAAGAGGCGCCATGCCTTTCAGAGATAAAAATTATATACCGGTGCACCAGTCAGAGATAAACTATGCTGCCAGGTTAATGCGCAAGCGTGTAAATGACCACAGTAAATTTTTACATATTGATAAAACCATCAGGAGATCAATAAATAACAGTGGCTTATTTCAACCAGTAAATATGCCCCGCACCAGGCAAACTGAATACCTTGTTCTGATAGATGAAAATAACAGCAACAGCCAGTTGGTGAAAGTTTATGAATATTTGATATTGGAATTTAAAAAACAAAATATATTAGTAGACAAATATTACTACAGGAACGAACCCCGCTACTGTTACAGCTTTGCCCAACCTGGGGGCATCAGCCTGGAAAAATTATATACCAGGCACCCAAATCATATTCTCCTGTTATTTGGAGACGCTCATCAATTGATCTATGAGTTTTACCCCGTTTTTGATAAAGAATACCTGGTATTACTTAGCCACTGGCAATATAAAGCTGTACTCACACCTGTACCATATCCCGACTGGGGAATGAAAGAAAAAAATATCCTGATGCCGCACATTCCGGTATTCCCGCTTGATGTTGAAGGTTTATTACTGATGGCTGAGTACCTGGCTGAAAATGAACATAACAGTGACATTATTTCAAGGCTTAACCTACATAAATCAATTTTTTACAACGCTGCCGGAATTGATTTTGAAGTAATTGAAGAATTGGAAAAGTATTGTGGTAATGCCAAATGGGCCTTTAGGAATGTAACCGGAAAACCAGTAAACATTTTGTTTCAATGGATAGCAGCATTGGCAGTTTATCCAAAAATAAGTTGGGAAATAACAATCGCCATTGGAAAAGCAATATTGGAAAAATATAATTGTGTTACAGAACTCAATTTTACCAACCTGCTGCGTATTGCAAGAATAAGCTGGATGAAAGAAGGTACATTTCCTGATTCAATCCGGTTTGAATTGCTGAAACAGCTTACAACCGAAAATGAAAAGGCAGCAAGAGAAACAATTTTAATGTTGCTTAACGAAATACCCGCCAAAGAAATTGAGGAAAACAGTGCAGCTTATGAAGAAAAAGAAATTCAACAGATCATTAACGGGTTTAGCCTGTATGCACACGATCCTGTATTTTATGCAGAATATAAGCAATCAAAATATATTTTTGAGAAACTGTGGAATGAAAAAAAGTTAAGGGATTCTCCGGCAAGTGCATACTTTAAAAATGCAGATACAAAATGGAAAACATTGATCAATACACATCCGGATGATGATTACGGCCCTTTAAATGTGGGGATAGCAGTGTATTTAGAAACAAATGAAAAAGAAGAAACGATCTTAAGCAAATTTTATTCATGGCTGAGTTTAATAAGTTTGTTTGTTTTCATTTCTTCACTATGGGCATTAATAATATTACATCAATTTAAAACTGCTACAGATGTATAAATTGCCTGGTTTTTTGTATTGTGGCGATAGTATAATTTGAGAACATCAGAAAATCTTAACTTCATACATACAAAGAGAATAGCATGAAACTTGACCGGTATGAATTAAAGTCTGATGCTCAGCTTACAACCTTTTTCTTTTTGAGCGAAGGCTTAAAGGGCAAAATTGAAAAGCTTATTCAGTTTTCACTTGTTAACCAGAATAATCTTTATAATCTTGCCTTTGGAGATATAAATCCACTCACAGGTGATATTGACGATAGAGTGATCACCGATAATGGAGACAGCGAAAAGGTGCTTGCCACCGTGGTTGCAGCAGTTTATGCCTTTTGCGACAGATTCCCAAAAGCATGGGTCTATGTTACCGGCAGCACTTTAGCAAGAACCCGGCTTTACAGAATGGGCATAAACAAATATTATGATATTGTAGAAACCGATTTTGAAATATTTGGGCAGGACCAAAGCGAATGGGAACGATATAAGAAAGGTAAAGATTATCAGGCATTCGTCATTCAACGAAAAAAATCTTAAATTTGTACTATGAAAAACATTCTTGAATTAAATGACAAAAAAGTACCGGTTGTTCGCATTGACAAATCGCTGAACAAATTCAGTAATGTTGTGCTTTTTCCCGAAAAGATTGAAAAAGCAAAAAAGGCTTTTGAAAAATTCGGACTTCCTGATTTGAAAAAGCACATTCGCTAACATTGGTGACCGATGCACAACTACTTTAAAGTTTAATTTTACTGACTTTGAAAAAGTTTTACAATCAGGATTTTAATAACATTATATTAAGTCACCATTCACAATCACCTACATAAGCCTCTTAAATTGCGGCTCACACCAAATCACCTGCTCATCTTTTAGTTTTTACAGGTATTTTTTACATTTACCCCTAATAAAACCCGGTATGCATCTTCAGAAAGAAACAGCATCTGTAGAAAAGTAATTAGCTATTTTATAATCAATTTTAGCTATTTTTAAGTTCGTACATCATTGCTGCAGGTGTGTTAATAAATAAACTAAACGAGTAATGAAAAATTTTAAACATAAAGAGCCATTTATTTTATTGGCAATTATTGCCTGTACGTTTACGGCCTGTAAAAAATCAGAACCTGCAGAGAATATGGGTGATGCAGGCCAAACACTGTTAAAAATTATCGGCGGTTCTTCTCCTGCTACTGTTAATAAAAATGTTATAAACTTTGCTGCAACGCCTCAAAAACTATTGGTAGTGCAGTTACGCAGAGATGTACCCAATGAAACTGAACTGAACAAGACACTGGTAGTTACTGTAAAAGATGATAGTGCCGCTGTTACTGCAGCAAACCGGGCTTATATCCAATTTCCGGCTGCATGGTACACTTTTGAAACTGATGGGTTAAAAACCGGAGGACAGGGCGGAACTTATACATTTACTTTTAACCCCGGTGAATTTTCAAAAGAAATTTATATAACCATACCAAATGCAACCCGAATGAATCCGCTTGCTTTATATGGTTTGGGCTTCACCATTACTTCTGCTGGTTATGGGGGTAAAATTTCTACTCAAAAATCTGTTGTAATTGAAATAGCTACTGCAACTAATACCTGGGATGGTGTTTATCAAAATGATTTTTGTAACTATCACCCATCTTCAAACACAGGATATACCTGTAGTACAACGGTAGTTCACCTTATTACTACCGCCATTAATAAAGTAAAATTATATTGGCCTGCAGTAGGTGAATTTGCAAATCCATCAATTTTAGGCGGTAATTTGACCTATTTTTCTTTGCAAGAACCTGAGTACACAATTAACCCTGGCAATAATAGTGTAATTGTAAAAAACGCAAGTCAAAGGGCAGATTTTTCATTCTTTTACATGTCTTTAAGTTGGCCAAATAATTATGACCCTGTTACTAAAACATTTAACCTTAAATGGGGATATAGCTATGCTGTACAGGGAATTTTTGATGCCGGTTGTAGGGAATGGACTCAAACACTAAAATACATTGGGCCCAGGTAAAAATACTTTTACAACATTATAGGGCAATTTTGATTTGTTCCATCAACCTCTCAAAATCCGGTTCACACCAGATTACTTCCTCATCTTTTTTAAACCAGGTCATTTGCCGCTTAGCGTACTGGCGGGTATTTATTTTAATTATTTCCACAGCATCCTCTAAAGATAAATCTCCGGTAAGGTGGCCAAATAATTCACGGTAGCCCACAGTTTGCAGGGCATTTAATTTTTTATAAGGCACCAGCTTTTTTACTTCGTCCAGTAAGCCGCCTTTCATCATGGCATCTACCCTGCCGTTGATATTTTTATGCAGTTGTTCTTTGGGAAGTTCTAATCCAATTTTTATAATATTAAAATCGCGGTGTTTTTTTTGCTGGGTTTGAAAATCAATAATAGATCTGCCGGTAGAAAGTTTTACTTCCAAAGCCCTCATGAGGCGGTGCGGATTTTTTATTTCGCCTTTGGAATAATAAACAGGATCATTTTTTTCAACTTCTTTTTGTAACCATTCCAACCCCTCCCATTCAAAATCGGCATTTATCTTTTGCCTTATCTTTTCATCAATAACGGGTACCTCATCAATACCATTACAAAATGTTTTTACATACAAACCCGTGCCACCAACCATTACAGCCACATCGTTCTGCTTAAATCTTTCATGTATCTTTTCCAAAGCATACTGCTCAAAAAGGGCAGCATTCATGTCATCTTTTATGGAATGGGAATTAATGAAATGATGTTTTACCTGTTGCATTTCATCGGCCAAGGGCTTGGCAACACCAATATTTAATTCTTTAAA
Source organism: Chitinophagaceae bacterium (assembly GCA_031410355.1). Lineage (GTDB taxonomy): Bacteria > Bacteroidota > Bacteroidia > Chitinophagales > Chitinophagaceae > Ferruginibacter. The sequence continues at coordinate 5,504 of JANNYY010000195.1, forward strand.
ACACTGGCGGCTGTCGGCCGATACAATTTCTGTTTTAAAATGAAGTGCTGTTTTAACGGCGATGGAAGTTTTGCCAACAGCAGTAGGGCCAACGATTACAATGCAGGTTTTATTCATGAGCGTTTGAGTGAGACGTGAATCGTGAATCGGGAGTAGTGAGGCGTGAGGCGTGAGGCGTGAATAGTCAGTCGTGAGTAATGCATTTGAAATTAAGGTTCTTCCCAACTCACGCCTCACGATTCACGCCTCACGATCTTAAAATCCGTCATTCGCTTCATCAGCCGGTGCTTCTTCTTCGCTGTCGGCTTCTACCTCATCTCCCTCTTCACTAAACCCATCAGATAAAGCATCAGGCCGCAGGTCGTACTTTTCTTCCATCTCAGCCAGGCGGCTGTCAACCAGACCCTTAGTGCCATATTGCGATGGTGCAATACCTTCGGTACGGATGCAGCAAGGATAAGTAAGTTTATTATTTTCTGACTTATCTACGGTGATCAACTCTACCATAAAATGCCAGTATTTATTAAAATCGTATTCGTATATAAATTTTTGGTTGGGATTACTGATCTCCGATCCAATAACTGTATCCGACATGATCAGCGGTTCAACCTTATAATCCTTTTCATATTTCTCCAGCGATATTTCCCTGCCCCGCAACCAGTTATCGTTGCTGCGGTAAAAAGTTGCCTTATGCATCGAATCAAATTCGAAACTTTTTAAAATGCTGCTGTGCAGATCATGAAAATTTTGTGAATGCTTTATAGCAATATCCCTGTACACACTGTCATCATCTTCCCAATATATTCTGAATCGTAAAATAGCCATGTTGTAAAAGTATGAATTAATTAGTTAATTAGCTGATGTGCTAATATGCTGATTCTTTAAAACAGGGGAGATTTCATTTATTTGAGAGCCTTTAAATTTGAAACATTATCAAATTGGTCAATTAGCTAATTAGCCAATTTTACAATTCCTAATTCCTTTGCTTTAAGGAGCATAAATGCATGAGCAGCTTCATACTCATTGGGTATAATGCCATCCAGGATTGCTTCCCGTATGACATTTTTTAAATCGCCAACAGGCCGTGAGGGTTGCAGGTTAAATGTT
>JANNYY010000196.1:0-3645 GCA_031410355.1 Chitinophagaceae bacterium
AAATGCAGTCATTAATCAATATGATGTTTTTATTTGTCCAACTTATGGAGGAGAGCAGCTAACCATTACTAATCTTACCGGCCATCCTGCAGTCTGTTTTCCAACGGGGTATAATAAAAACAAACTGCCTACCAATATAACTTTAGTTGGTAATTTGTACAGCGAAGCAAAATTGTTGGCTGTTGCAAAAGCCTATCAGGATGCAACTGATTTTAATAAGCAGCATCCTGATTTTTTTAAATAGCAGTAACTATAAAATTAATCTTGGTAAATTTACAGCCGGTAAATTTTTCAGCAAGTGCCTTTTCAACTTCAATCACCATATTCCCCCGCCGGCGACCAGCCGGATGCCATCCGCCAGCTTACGGAAGGAATTTTGAATGGAGAAAGATACCAGACACTTTTAGGCGTTACGGGCAGTGGTAAAACTTTTACCATGGCCAATGTGATACAGAATGTGCAAAGGCCAACTTTGGTTATCACCCATAACAAAACCCTGGTTGCACAGTTGTATGGTGAGTTTAAACAGTTTTTTCCGGAAAATGCTGTTGGGTATTTTGTTTCTTATTACGATTACTACCAGCCGGAGGCTTATATGCCGGTGAGCAATACCTACATTGAAAAAGACCTGAGCATTAATGAAGAGTTGGATAAGCTGCGCCTGCAAGCTACAGCACAATTATTAAGCGGCCGCAGGGATATTATTATTGTTGCCAGTGTGAGTTGCATTTATGGTATGGGTAATCCAACTGATTATGAAAATGGTATCATCCGCATTCAGCAGGGGCAGGTAATATCCCGCCAGGGATTTTTACATGCGCTCGTAAATTCTTTATACAACAGGAGCGAAGGAGATTTTACAAGAGGAACATTCAGGGTAAAAGGCGATACCATTGATATTAATTTACCTTATGTTGATTTTGGCTACCGCATTACTTTTTTTGGCGATGAAATTGAAACCATCGAAACGCTGGAACTTAGCAGCGGCAAACGTATCAGCAGTGTGGAAAACGCCGCCATTTTTCCGGCAAATTTATATGTAACTCCAAAAGATATGTTGCAGCAGGTGATACATGAGATACAGGACGAAGTGGCCGCACAGGAATTGTATTACAAAAACAGCGGAAAATATATTGAAGCCCAGCGCATAAGTGAGCGGGTAAATTACGACCTGGAAATGATTCGTGAACTGGGCTATTGTAACGGTATAGAAAACTACTCCCGTTTTTTTGACCGCAGAAAACCAGGCACCAGGCCCTTCTGCCTGCTTGATTATTTTTCTAAAGATTTTATTTGCATTGTTGATGAAAGTCACCAAACCATACCGCAGGTGAGTGGCATGTATGGCGGCGACAGGAGCCGCAAACTTATTTTGGTTGATTATGGTTTTCGTTTACCATCGGCATTAGATAACCGGCCTTTAAATTTTAATGAGTTTGAATCTTTACTGAACCAAACCATTTATGTTTCGGCAACACCCAGCCAGTACGAGCTGGAAAAATGCGAAGGCGTAGTGATTGAGCAGGTGGTAAGGCCTACGGGTTTACTTGATCCCCCAATTGAAGTTCGTCCTTCCATCAACCAAATTGATGACTTGTTGGATGAAATTGATAAACGTATTAAAAAAGGCGACAGGGTTTTGGTTACTACGTTAACAAAACGCATGGCCGAAGAAATGGACAAATACCTGCACCGCATCAACATCAAAAGTAAATATATACACAGCGAAGTTGATACACTCGAAAGGATTGAAATACTCCGTGAGTTACGCCTTGGAATTATTGATGTGCTGGTAGGTGTTAATTTATTAAGAGAAGGATTGGACCTGCCGGAAGTGTCGCTGGTAGCTATTCTTGATGCAGATAAAGAAGGTTTTTTGCGTAATGAAAAAAGCCTTACCCAAACTGCTGGCCGTGCTGCCCGTAATGTTGACGGGTTGGTAATTTTTTATGCTGATAAGATGACCGAAAGTATGCAGCGCACCATTGATGAAACCAACCGCCGAAGAGAAAAACAGGTTGCTTTCAACATAGAACACAATATTACACCAACAACCATTGTAAAAAGTACAGCGCAGATCTTTGCACAGGGATCGGTACTGGATGTAAAAGGATATGATCCGGCAAACCCATATTCCATTGCCCCTGATGAAGAACTGGTAACGGTTGCAGCAGAGGACCAGGCAGTTTATGTAACCATTCCGCAATTGGAAAAAGCTGTTGTAAAAATAAAAAAAGATATGAATAAAGCAGCCAAGGACCTGGATTTTATGGAAGCTGCCCGGCTAAGGGATGAAATGTTCAGGTTGCAGAAAGAGCTGGAGGAAATGAAAAAATAGTTTTATCGCCACGGATTGCACAGATTTCCACAGATTTTTTTTCATTCGTTTAAATCTGTGCAATCCGTGGCAAAAAATAAAATATCTGCCCTACATACACGTCTCCATAATAAGATAATCATTTTTTCAAAAAAAATTAATTTAGAATGATCGTGTTTCTCATAATTGTTGCAGCTATTATAGCAGCCGTATATTTTTTTATGCAGCAATCCAAAATGGGAAGCGTATCCACTGGCCAAAGACTTGAAAAAATTAAAAGATCGCCACAATTCAGCAATGGTAAATTTCAAAACCAAAGTTATACACCAGACTTAACGGAGGGTGCAAGTTTCTTTTCGGTATTAAAAGAATTTTTCTTTGATAAAAGACCAAGACGAAAACCGGCGGGGCTTTTACCCTCGGTAAAAACTGATCTGTTGCATTTAAAAAAAGATGAAAATGTTTTGATATGGATGGGGCATTCATCTTATTTTATGCAGGTAGATGGTAAAACTATTTTGGTTGATCCTGTTTTAAGCGGGGCAGCATCTCCCATTAGCTTTACTACAAAAAGTTTTGCGGGTTCAGATATTTACACAACTGATGATTTACCGAAAATTGACTTTCTCTTTATAACCCACGATCATTGGGACCACCTGGATCATACAACTATAAAAAAATTAAAACCGAAAATTAAAACAATCATTACCAGCTTAGGTACTGGCGCTCATTTAGAGCGCTGGGGTTTTAATACAGAAATGATCATTGAAAAAGACTGGAATGAAAACGCAACCCTTGCAGATGGTTTTTCAGTAACGGTTACACCGGCCAGGCACTTTTCGGGCAGGGGATTTATCAGGAACAAAGCTTTATGGGCTTCATTTGTTTTACAAACGCCTGAACATAAAATTTATATTGGCGGCGACAGTGGTTACGATGATCATTTTACAGCCATCGGTAATACTTACGGGTCTTTTGACCTGGCGATATTAGAATGCGGGCAGTATGACAAAAGCTGGAAATATATTCACATGATGCCCGAAGAAGTAGTGCATGCTGCGCAGGAATTAAGAGCAAAAAAACTGCTGGCAGTCCACTGGGGTAAATTTGCATTGGGTAATCATGCCTGGGATGATCCGGCAGAAAGGGTATATAAAGCTGCCCAGGAGAAAAAGATGGTTTTACTCACACCAATGATAGGAGAAAAAGTAAATATTGATGATGGCTCACAAATATTTTCGCCCTGGTGGAAAAATGTTGATTAATTATTTTTCTGCTTCGGTTGGCCACCAATCATTACCAAAAGCATCTTTAAAGCCACAGGTAAA
>JANNYY010000197.1:0-2053 GCA_031410355.1 Chitinophagaceae bacterium
TATGAAGAAGAATTGGAACAAATAAACTTAGGTTGATATGAGAGGCGGAAAGAAATATAGCGCCTACTATAAATACCTTGACCCTTTTTTGGAAAAAGGAAATGATGCAGAAATAAAAAAAAAAGCGGAATGGAGGAGAAAGTACAAAGCAGAATGGAGAAAATCAAGCAGGAAGGAAAACAAAGAAATTACTGTAGCCTGGTCAAAGAATGAAATGAGCATCCTTAAAACAGAATCAAAAAAACATAAACTGAGTAATACTAAATTTATCAAACAAGCTGCTATGGCCTATATCGAAAAAAGGTACATTGTTCCCGATGTGTTGGCAGTTAGAACCCTGCTACAGTTTTTGGCAATGGAATATAATAGCATACAGGAAATGATAAATGAAAATGATCTCAACCTTCAAAGTGGTCGGTTTATGATGGAAAAGATAGACGAACAGGAAAAAGCGATACGTGTTGCTTTGTATAGTCCGAAGACATTGGAGCAGTTAATTACCGAAACTATCCGTGTAAGCTTCCCCTTTTTAGTACACTTCAAAAGTAGAATATTTCCATGTTTTAAACAAAGCTATTGGGCGTAGTGGAGCGAAGGCGTAGCCGAAGCGGAACGGAGCCCAATAGCTTTGTTATTTTTTTCACGATACATCCTGGGTGATAATCCCCCAAGTGCATCATGAGGCCTTGCATTATTGTAATCATCTACCCATATCTGGGCTACTTCTCTTACCTCATCAATATTGTCAAACAAGTATGCATCTAATACACCGCCCCGGTATGTTTTATTAAATCGCTCTACAAATGCATTCTGTGTTGGCTTGCCAGGCTGTATGTATTTAAACTCAATTTCATTTGCCTTACTCCAGGCTTGCGCTAGTTTTGCTACGAACTCAGGGCCATTATCCATTCTTATTTTTTGTGGTTTACCATAGCGGTTAATTAAATGTTTCAGCACCCAGATCACCCGGCTGCTCTTTAAAGAATAATCTGTTTCAATAAACAGTACTTCACGGTTGTAATCATCAATTACATTGAAGGATCTGAACTTGGTGCCATTGCTTAATGCATCACTCATAAAATCTATGCTCCATGTTTGGGTAAAATATTCCGGTACAGCTAAAGGTTCCTTTACTCTTGCAGGTAAACGTTTCTTTATTTTACGGCGTAGCGGAAGCTTCATTAATTTATACACCCTATGCAGTCTTTTATGGTTCACAATATCTCCCTGGTTGCGCATGCGGCCATAGCATTTCCAAAAACCTTCCTGTGGATTTTGAATGGCAAGATGCCCTAGCCGATCAATAAGATAGCAATCATTCTTTATGGATTGGTAATGCCTGCTGCTTCTGCTTAGCCTTAATACCCGACACGCCTTGCTGATGTCTTTAGGTCGTTCTTCATACAGTTCACTGACAATTCTTTTCTTTTCGCAAGGCTTTAAAGCTTTTTTTCAATGATGTATTTAGCCACATCAAGTTCCATGGCTAGATTTGCATACATCTTTTTCAACCGGGCATTTTCTTCTTCCAGCTCTTTGATTCGTTTAAGTTCTGACGCTTCCATGCCTCCGTAACGCTGACGCCATTTGTACAAGGAAGCTTTACTTACCCCATGTTCCCGGGTAATTTCTTCGGCAGATTTGCCGTTATCAAATTCTTTGAGGATACCTGCAATTTGTGCAGGACTGAATGTGCTTTTTTTCATCTTTTACGTTTTTTAAAGTTAACAATTATGTCTACTTTTAAAACGTACTATTTTTGGGGGAGCTTACAGCGCCCCCACACAAAACCCACCCGGACGCATCCAAATTTTTTTACCCATAAACACAGCCCCAACGCACAGCCCCTTCATTTATGCTAAAAAATTTTGGAGTGCGCCGATGCCCAATGGCTGGTACAGTTCTGTATTTATATTTTTTCATTTCTTAAATTTTATGTTATGTATCAGTTATGGTGTTCATCATCAAATTGTCAGGTATGGCGTTCAGCTAATGGTTGGTATGCTTATGTAGTTAATGGTAAGCTTACTGGTAAGGTCCGTTATCCTGCTCC
>JANNYY010000198.1:0-2309 GCA_031410355.1 Chitinophagaceae bacterium
TTGAGTAGGTTGTTTGTATCCTTCGCTTTCTTTTTCTTACAAGCATAGCATTGGCAGCCAATAAATCAAATAAGCCATCCCTGCCCATTTTGATGCCGTGCAGTAACATGAACTGTTCAAGTAGTTCATATAATTTTCTTGCCGAGTCAAAGCTTCACCTATAAATTTTTAGTGAAGTTTTTAGGCCGGTAATAGCCTATCCATCCACCATGGGCACTCAATGCCTTGCCTGCTCTTTTGTAAACCGCAGTTCTTGAACATCCTTTTTGAGCAGTGCCGCCGTTGGTTCTGTTGGTGGCTTCATCTGCGCTGCCACTTGATCCAATAGCTTCCAGAATAGTTACCAGGTCATTAGCTGCATCATAGTTGAATACGATACCGGTATGGCCATCTCCTTTACGCCACACAAATATGTCGCCACGCTGTGGTTTAAAGCCCGCTTCTTTGCTGCCGGGTACAAAATCAATATTGTTACTTCCGATGGCTTTTCTGAAATCATTCTCGGAAAGCATTAACCCGGTATGGATGGCTACATAAGTTGGCATAACACCCAGTTTATGCAGGTAAATGCCAACGGTTTCGGAGCAGTCGAGGTTTTTTAATCCTTCAGGACTTAATTTAGATCTTTCGCCGTTTTGGCTGTAGGGAATATTCCTATCCACCAATGCTTTCATTTCATTTAAGATACCGGGGCCGGTTGGTTCAACAGCGGGTACAGCAGGTGCTGGTGCAGGGGCAGGTGCCGCAGGCGTTGATGCTTTTTTCTGCACTTCTTTACGCATGGATATATCATCGCTTGGCCGGTTAAAATAAGCGTAAACTGTAGCGCTGGCTGCTGCAAAATCAGGGGGCAGCGAACCAGACATTTTATTTTTGCCTTTTGATTTGCTGTATTTTGATTTTTGAAAAGGAGTTATTTCGCCGGCATCAATTCTATAAGCCCATTTCAGGGTCAACAATTCGGCATCGTCCATTTCCCGGTTTGGTGTAGCCAGGTAATAATATGCTTCGCCTGGAACCAGGATCTCAACCAGTTCATCGTTCTTGTTAAAAGGGCCTTCTATTTTTACAACCCGTTTCATTAGTGCTGCCATAATTTTTTAGTTTAAAGTTTTGGTGTATTAATAAAGTAGATAATCTATTTGTAAAATACAATTTGTTATTTAAATTATTTTATATTTTTTACCGCAGTTGCACACTTTGTCCCAGCGAGGTTTTCATAGCCTACTTTATAAAAAACAATATTCCTGCGTGAAACTGCGATGGGCAATACTACTGCTATAAATTAAGGGCACTGCTTAAAATTTATGAAGCGGAAATTTTATTACGCAGGCATGAGCCAGCATCGGGGTTTCGCAGAAAAATAACTGTAAATAAAAATGTTTGTTGGCGAAAACCCCGCTGAGACACGGGCTCAATAGATTCATACTCTCATTTTTCGCTTTTGATTTTTACATCTTGTTTATATTCCTATTTTTCCGTTCACAAGCTTTAAAATTTCTACTTCCAGCGCAATGGCTTTGTCTTCTATTGCTTTTCCTTTGGCAATCATATTGCTTACAAAATCTTTATCGTTGTAACCAGCAGCATTTATCCGCACATTCATAAATGCACCCATTACCGCACTGCGGGCACACAGTGCGCCAACACCGGCATCGCTAACTGAATTGGGATTGCCGGTGGCGGCCATGGCCTTTATAACTTCCATACTGGCATAAGCGGCTTCCATAACTTTAAATGGAATTTCAATAGCGTATTTTGTAGCGGCCTGTATAGCTTTTGTACGTGTGGCTTTTTCATCGCTGGTTGCTTTTGGCAAAACAAAAGCTTCCATAATTTTTGTAAAGGCTGCCGTATCGGCATCTACTAATTTCAGCAGTTCACTTTTATACTGCTCTCCTTTTTCTGCACAGTCGCTGAACTCCTGCCAGCGATCATCCCAGCCTTTTTTGTGGCTGCTTAAATTGGCAACCATGTTGGCTAGAGAAATACCCAATACACCAATGTATGCTGCAATAGAACCGCCGCCGGGTGCAGGGCTTTCGCTGGCTGTTTCATCGGCAAAGTCGCTGAGGGTCATGCTTACCAGCCTGTTGTTTGCTTTATCGTTAAGCATGTATTCAATAATTCTTTCTTCGGGTTTAAAAGGTCCAAGTTCATCAAGGCCCATACTTTTTATCGCAATTTTTATAAGTTCTTTTTCACTTACACCAGTGCTGCGCTGTTGCTTTTGTAAAAAATATTTGCCTGCATCGGTCATGGCTTTTAAAGGGATAAGGCCGACGAGTTCGCTGCCTGTAACCCTTATG
>JANNYY010000199.1:0-4403 GCA_031410355.1 Chitinophagaceae bacterium
GAAATGGATTGCTGAGAATATCCCAACTGTTCCAGCGCAGAAACCTGCCCAGGTAAACGCCAAAAGAGCCCAGAAATAGTATCAGTATAATTAAGGGTGACAGTATCTTTTTATTTACTGTTTTGCGGAGATATTTTTCTACCCTGTGTAAAGAGATAAAAGCCATCATTAAACCAACTATGGAAGATGAAAATAATAACACAGCATCAAACCATTTAGGAACCCTGCTTTCATCGTCAAGGTGAATAAGATCTGTAACGATATATAAGGCATTTGGGAAAAACACCAGCCAGCAACAAAAAACAAGTGCCTGTTTCCATTTACTTTGACTGATCATTTTATTAAAAAGGCTGCTGATCATAAATGGTATCCAGGCCAGGAAAAGATTCCACACCAAGAACAAGTAATTCATTTTGCCGGAATATATTATCCGGGTTGCAATCAATAAACCAATAAATACACAAAACGCCAATAATATTTTTTGAAAGGAGAATGTTGTTTTCAATTTTATATAGATTAAAAATATATAATTATTTTGGGCAGAAAAATAATAAGCCCGGTTATTAAACTAAATATGGCCGAAACCAAAACTGCACCTGCTGCAATGTCTTTAGCTTTTTTTATACCAGAATGCACATCTTCATGAACCACATCGCATAATTTTTCAATGGCGGTGTTCAGCATTTCCATTGCTATTACAAAAGCAATACAAAAGCCAACAGCTATCCATTCAATTGCCGATATATTTAACACAATGGAAAAAATTACCGCAACAATGGTAAGTAAAATATGAATCCTGAAATTTTGTTCTGTTACAAAACAAATTCTTAATCCATTACATGCATACGCAAAAGATCTTATCAGTTTCATATTTAGTATTTTAGGCGTCTGACGGCTTTGAGCCGTCGTGACGCTGTTAAGAAGTTTTCTCTGCCACCCACTTCCACCAAAAAGCAGTACAGGTAGCAAATACAAAAATTTGATACAAATCATCCGATACCGAATGGCCGTTACGAACTACAGCCATTACAATGGGTACCATAAAGATTATGGCCAGCAATGTAACTAAAAAACCCAATGGGTGTACTGGCAGGTAAATCCAGCCTGTTTTTTTAAACCAGATCTGATTCATATTTTATTTATTTAATGATGATGTAATAAGCGATTTTGGCAAATTCCTTTTAACATAAGCATCCGAAACATTCCATGATAACCAGGAATATGTTTTTTGTGCTGCAAAAAAATCTTTTTTACGCAGTTCAAAAACCTCACGGGGTGTAAGTTGAGAACGATATAAATATTCCCCTTCTCCCTGCACTATTGGCTTATCAATTAACACATCCTGGTTTTTCTCAAGTAATGGAAGGGTTTTATCTGAGAGCGATAATAAGAATTTAACATCAAGCGGTATTGTATTTTTATGGGCAAGATTATAACTGGCAATGGTTTCATCCCAATGCACGCAGGAGGCTGCTACCAGCAACACAATGCCAAACCAACCATTAACCCGCCATAAATAATAAGCTGTTTTACGCTGATGGATTTTTATAAAAACAGTGATCAACCCCATTAACACCATCAATAAAAATACCAATACACCAATGCGCTTATAAGCAAGGCCCATGTGCTGTATGTAATAATAATCACGCAGTAAAACAGAAATTACCAACACCGCATTTTGAAATATCCATCCATAAGCACCATAACGCAGCCATTTATTTTTTTTGTAAAAATTTAAATTCCCCCTGAAGAAGAACAGCAGCACCAGCATGGCGAGCACAATGGAAAAAATCAGCATGCCTGCTCCTTCATGCACATATTGGGTAAGATTAATATTTGCATTGTAGGTAAAGCCAAACCACACATAAGTAATATCAATAGTATTAATAAACAAAAGCAATGTATTCAGCATTACCAGGCTTATAATACCCACCGTGTTCTCGTTCCTTAATGCCAGTACACCATTTGCAAATCGCCCCATAAACAAAGTAAGCAGGTCAAACATGGCACTCTCTTTCCACTTTTTTAAATTATGCTTACGCCGCCACAGGTCGTTATGTTTGGTAAATTCCTTTTCTGAAAAATAGTTACTCCGCATTTTTAGTAAAAGTCCGCCGGTTATAAATAATCCCAGCATTAAAAATCCAAAGCGCTGCCAGTTAAACCAATCAAAAAAGCGGGTAAAGAAACGCTGCAGGGCAATGCCAATACTGTTGACCACATCCTGGAAAACAGTATTTGAAAATGAATAGATAAGCATAAAAACCGCTGCTAGCATCAGCGGGATAATTGAAAACCGAAGTACTTTTTTTATTCCTGTTGATTTGATCCCTTCTTTTTTTACCTGCCTTACATCTTCTAAAAACGAAAACACAAACATCAGGTAATTTCCAAAGGCCGATGCTGCTGCATACCAAACCGACCGGTGCAGGAATTGCGTAAACACAACTACCAGTAAAAGTGTAACACTAAAAGCAAGTTTACTCAGCATGGTATTGTGTATAATAAGTGTTGCCAGGGCAATAACATGCGCCAGCAACAACCATTTCATAGCAGGTTTGGTAAAAGCAGCGGGGTACAAATTAAACACGGACAATAAAATAAAAGCATCAAACAAAAGGGCATTTACAGCAATTTTTTCCTGCCAGAAAATAATATTAAATAAAATGGTTCCTGCACATAAGAGTACAATTTTAAGCGTTGGCGTTTTCATGATCATTTTTTTAAAAGTTGTATAACAAATAGTTCAATACAGTACCAGTAACCAGCCAGTGTATAGTTAATTTTTTGCATCGTTATTAATTTTATGAATGAGTGAGTTAGTAGGTTCCGATAAAATAGAAAACCATAACCAGTTTTTAATAGCTATGCTGTTCTTTCCCCGCCGGTAAGCAACCCTGAATTTTTTCCAATACTCCGGCATGGTTACAAATCCATATATTACAGTTGCAACAACAGGGAAAGAGATATGGCCGTTACCCAGCATAAAACACTGCAGGCAAACTTCCCCTTCATCTGTAGTATCGTATTGTAAAAGAATATGCTTAATGTCATGCTTTGCATAATGAGGAAGCAGTTGCAGGTTTTTTCTTTCTAAAAAATGTACCAGGTCAAAACCCAATGTACCTGCGGGAAAATCTTTTAACTGCATTGCTGTATATGGAAACACCTGTGGCTTACGGATAAACCGCAACACCGGCAGCGCCATATTATGCGTAAGAAATACCAATACTTTGGAACGCAGCCCGATCAGTATGGAATAGTTTTTATTCATTGGTTTTAATTTGTTTTCTAAAAAACAAAACAGCAGCCAATGCCGAAATGATGATACAAAGGCCGCTAACATACCTGGCATTCATAAACTCTGTGCCGAGGGTAAAAATGAAGATCAGTGCGCCTGTAATAGCACAAAGCAAAGCGGTGCCTAATACAAATTGAAATAGTTCATCCCCCTTTTTATCCGCCAGTTGTGCCATAATAGTAACAAACCAAACAATGCCAACTAATGGTGCGCTGCATACAAAAGATAAAAGAAAGGATAAGGCCAGGTTGCCCATCCCCTGGTTTACCGAACGACTGGCTAATACCGCCAGACTTACACCGCTAAGCAAACCATTTAACATAGAAGCTATAAACCAAACTCCAATGAATGTTCCTGTTGTTTTTAAGTATTTACTCATAATTAAAAGCACTTTGTATTTAAAAGTATAAGTGCAAAAAAAATTTACTTTACCGATCCAATCATTTTTGTCAATGCATCCAGGTGCAGTTTAAATTCCTTCTCGCCGGTTTTTGTTATGGAATAGGTTGTATTGGTTTTTCTGCCAATAAACCCTTTCTGCACCTTCACAAAACCGCTCTCCTCCAGTGTTTTTAAATGACTGGCCAAATTGCCGTCAGTTATGTCCAGCAGTTCTTTTAATTCATTAAAGCTAACCGCATCGTTAACCATTACAGCACTCATGATGCCCAGGCGGATACGGCTGTCAAAAATTTTATTCAGATTTTCTATCGGATTTTTCATTCACCCAAAAATTTATACCGACTATACATTAAAAATAGCAAACCAGTTTTTCTGTCGGCATAATACCATCTAATATTTCAACGTAGTCCTTTCGGACTACTTATGAAATAAAGATGGTATTATTTCCGTTCATATTTCCACCACATCATTACCCCGTAAACAATATGCAATACGCCAAAACCCATTGCCCAAAACTGCAACCCGTATCCAATCCACCATAAATTAAACAGGCCCAAAACAATTTGGCCGTACCCCAAATACCTTACTTCGCCCAGTGTATATTTACTGGCATTAACCAAAGCCAGGCCATAAAATACCAGGCAACCCGGAGCTACCAGGCGGAACTCTCCTATCTGCATCATGCGTAATAAAAATATAC
>JANNYY010000200.1:0-1679 GCA_031410355.1 Chitinophagaceae bacterium
CCAACGCCATATTTTTCTACTGTATCTAATAAACCATCTTCAACCCAACGCTCGAACATGGAATATTTTGGTTGATGAATTAAACATGGCGTACCCAACTGTTTAAGTATTTCAAAAGCCCTGGCCGCTTCGGCGGCTGGATAATTGGAAATGCCTGCATACAATGCTTTGCCCTGGCGAACCACCAAATCCAATGTTGCCATTGTTTCTTCAAGCGGCGTATCGGGGTCGGGACGGTGATGATAAAAAATATCCACATAATCCACTTGCATTCTTTTTAAACTCTGATCGAGGCTTGATACCAAATATTTTTTACTGCCCCATTCACCATAAGGCCCATCCCACATAAGATAACCGGCTTTGGAAGAGATGATCATTTCATCACGGTAACCTCCAAAATCCTCTTTTAAAATTTTACCAAAATTGGTTTCTGCGCTGCCCGGTGGCGGGCCATAATTATTGGCAAGGTCAAAATGCGTGATGCCATTATCGAATGCAGTAAACAAAATTTCCCTGCAATTATTAAAATCATCCACATCGCCAAAGTTGTGCCATAGCCCAAGTGAAAGCGCAGGTAATTTTATGCCACTGTTTCCGCAACGGCGGTATTGCATATTTTTTTGGTAACGATTACCATCAGGCTTGTAACTCATTGTACATAGTTTTGTGTGATTACAATTTAGTTTATTATGCTGATAGTAACAGGCCCCTTTAAACCAGAAGTTCGCGGCTCCCATTTAGACGCATCAAACAAACCATCTGCTCCCCTGTTTTGTGCAAGCCTTGCAGGAAAGTTGGTGTTGTTAAATTTTTTCCAGATCACTTTTCTTTTATCCAGGTCAATAATACGGTTTGCCATGCTGTTGGATACTTTTATTTCAAGCAGGTTATCGGTTTTCAGTTCTTTTTCAGCAATGGTAAAAGCATAGTCGGGACCAATCAATGTAGCCATCTTTTTTCCGTTGATAAAAACCTCAGCACTCTCATATACTTTACCAAGATCAATTAAATATTGAGTTGCTGCCCCGGCAGATTTTTTAAAATGAATACTGTATGATGCAGTGCCAGAGAAGGTTTTAAAGGCATCTTCATTCAAATCGGTCCATGGTTTTAATTCATTCATCGGTTCAGCAACAGGCAATGATGGCCCGCCTTCAATAAACTTTAAAGCCCACTCACCGGTAATTTCTGTTGTTGCCGATTTTTCTTTTAAATAAGGATAAGAAGCGCCTGTAATTATTTTGTTTGAAGTTTGAATGATATAACTTTCATCCGTATTCAACTGCAGATATACTTCAATAAATCCTTCGGCATTTTTTTTGAATTGCGGAACACCGGATTGTGCCGTCATGGGATTGTATAAAGACACACCGTTTGCTTTTGTTTGCAAGGTTATCCACTCTTCCATTTTTTTGCCGGACCTGTTGGCGATAAAATAAAAATTACTGCCATCGGCATTTTTGCGCCGGTTGAACTGCAGGCCCTTATCTGTCATAGTCTCTTTCCTGGTAGCAGCGGCTGTAAGTAATTGTTGTAAATCATCTCCAATAAAAAATTTACCTTTGCCAACAGGTGCATATCTTACATCTCCCCAATCGGTAGTAGAAAAAATCAATTGATCCAATATTTTTTTGAATCGAGAAAGATCTTTGTCTAATTGCCCATAACCTGGAACATCA
>JANNYY010000201.1:0-3826 GCA_031410355.1 Chitinophagaceae bacterium
TCTTCTACCCCATTAAAATAAGATTGCAGCACCGCTGTATCGCCATTTGGATAAATGCTGAACCGGTAACCGGTGAAGAATTGATTGTTGTAATAGACCGTATCCTGGTGTTTTAAAAAACTTTTATCAGATGTTGGTTTATAAACCGGTGGAACTGTTTTGGCAATTTTTGGTTCGGGCACACTGATTTTTACATCCTGTTTTTTTTCACCGCAGGAATAAAAAAAAGCCGGTAGTATAACAAATAAACCGGCTTTTAAAATAGATAATCTCCGCATAAAAAAATTACTGTGTTACCGTTCCAGCAGTTCCATAAAAGCCGTTTCCATTAAGATATGGCGAAGCGGTTGTGAAATGGTAATGATAAATACCTGCAGGATAATCAACAGTTACATGCATATGGCCATGGTAAACATCAAGTCCTGTTGGATCGCTGCCGTTTGTTTCCTTAGGCCCGTAAACCGGAAAACCATCCAGCAGAAAACCCATTAAGGAAGAAGAAGTAGCTTTAACCGTTGTTAAGTATTTTGGCTCAACGTGGTAATGATACATGCCTGACATTTGCGGATGTCCCCACCACTGATCGAAACCATTGATTTCGTTGGTTAGTGGTGAGCCACCTGCGGCATATTGATTAAAGAATGGTACACCATTAAGTGCAACACCTATTACACCCATGGGAGTAGCAGCATGTGTTGCAGCCACAACAGGATTTACAGGAATTTTAAGTGTAATATTTTGTGTTGCAATTGTATTTGGATTCTGTGCAAAAGTTCCCCCACCAAATGTTGTTCCGCTGAACGCTTCATAAAGCGCATTGCCTGCAGGATAGTAAGCACTTTTATGATCGGGCAATGCATTATATTTGATGGTTACCCAGGTACCGTCGAAAGTAATACTGGTAGCGCCATAAATTTTATTATAAACCGCAGGCAATACTGGCCCGCCTCCTGCACTGTTTACAGTTAAACTAAGGGTGCAGCTTTGTCCGCCAAAACTGATGGCAAAATTTGCTGTACCAACCGCAGATGGCGTACCGGTTACCGAATAGGAAAGATTGCCTGATCCGCTTGCAAGGGTGCCAGCCATCAATGTTGCTGTAAGGCCTGTTACCCCGGTTGAAGCAATGGCTGCTCCGGCACTGTATGCAATACCATTTCCACCATTATAAGGAACGGTGCCTGTTGCTATATATGCTGTTCCTGCAGTTGCTGTTGCAGAAAAAGATCCGCTTCCGCAGGCAAGTGCTGTTATAGTTGGTAAAGCCGGACCGGCTGCATTTACAATTAATGCAAAACTACAGGTTTGTCCGCCAAAGGTTACCGGAAAACTTGCTGTACCTGCGGCGGATGGAGTACCTGCAACTGCAAAAGAAAGATTGCCTGTGCCATTGGCTAATGTGCCGGCAACCAGTGTGGCAGTTAAGCCGGTTATGCCTGTTGATGTAACAGAGGAGCCTGCAGTGTAGGTTGCTGCATTACCACCGCTGTAAGGAACTGTTGCAGTTGCTGAATAGGCAACGCCGGCAGTTGCAGCCGCATTAAAAGTTACAGTTGGGCAACTTAAAGCTGTAATACTTGCTGTAGCAGGCGTTGTTCCGCCGCCACCGGTTGTAGTGCTGCTTTTGTTGCAGGAAGATGTTAGTGCTGCTGTGGCTGCTATTAAAGCAAAAATTTTTAACCTCATAATTAATGTTGTTTTTTATTTAAACGATTATTATAATTAAAACCTTCGGTTACCATTAATAACGCTGAAATTTTTATTAATTGTTAACCAGGTGAAGTATGCTTATTTAAATGGAGTTGAAAATTTTTCTTCTGTTTTAATGGTATTATCAGTTAAGGTATTTAAAAACGCGATGAGGTTTTGAACAGTTGCAGGATTATTTACAGAGTGTGCAGGAATTGGTGGTACCGGGTTGCCCGGTGCACCTGCGTTAAGCATGGCAGCCACATTAGGAATGCTGCCATTGTGAAATAATGCAGCCGTACTGTTGATATTACGCAATGAGCCCGACTTAAACCTGTTTTGATTATTTATACCGCCATCATTAGGATCAATTAAACCGAACCCGGGTGCAGCACTGTTTAAAAACATGGGGGGCGTATGGCAAGTGGCGCATGAATTAGGGATACCTGGTGGTGGCGTTATAAAAAATTGCTCTCCCTGCGCTTCGGCAGCAGTAAATGTGGCCAAACCCTGTTTTACCTGGTCGTATTTTGATTGAAAGGTAACGATGCTGCGCTCAAACTGTGCAATAGCTTTTGCTATCCTCACCGAATCTATAAATGTACTTCCAAATGCTTTTAAGAATAAGGCCGGGTAATAGTTTAATGCCCTCACTTTAGTTTCCAGTTCAGCAAGGGTTAAGCCCATTTCCCCCTGGTTTTGTATGGGCTGTAAGGCCTGTTTTTCAACAGATGGAGAACGTTCATCCCAAAACATTTTTCCGCTTTTATAAAATCGCACATTTAATATTGCCATGGAATTACGGGCTGTAAATGCACCTGCAAAACCTTTGCTTAGCCGGGCCGTATCATCAAATGAAAATTGTTGCTGGTGGCAACTTCCGCAGCTTACCGTATTGTTTTTGCTGAGTTGTTTATCGTAAAATAATACCCGGCCCAAAGTAGCGCCATCATTGGTGATTGGATTATCTATAGGTGTATTATCATTGGCAATTAAATTATTTTGGATATGTGGCGGATAAGGAATGGCATAGGTAAATGGCGTAGCCGGAAGTGTTGGTTGTACAGTAGTTGTACCACCAGTTGTAGTTCCGTTTGCTGTAGTATCTGATTTTGAGCAGAACTGAAAGCCTAGAACAATAAGGAACAGGCAGGCAATAATGCTGGTTTGTTTATTTTTCATAAACTAATTAAGGGTTAAGTTTTAGGTTTTACAGTTCAGGTTGATTTATTCAGACTCTTTTTAATCTTATAAGTTTAAAACGCTGAAATTAGCCTTTTATTTCCTGGCTGCAAATCAGGGTAAAAACAATTTCACTCATTTAATATTTTGCATGTTTTTCATTAAACGATGAAAACCATTAAATCCTTCGTTTACCTATTATTTTTATCGAAAGTTTTTATAAATGCGATGACAGCAGTATTGAATTTTACTGCTTCATTAAACAAAAATACATGTTGGATGGGGATTACATACACAGGAAAATCGGTAAGCTCTAGTTCAAATTTCTCCAGCCTTACTGCATCTTTTTCGGTAGTTAACACAATTTTTTTCTCCGAAACTATTTTTTCAAACTGCTGCTTAATGTCTTTGAGATCGTTACTGTGGAAAATATGGTGATCGGCATATCGCAGCATATCATAACTGTCGGCATTTTCTGTAAGGTGTTTTTTTAGCTGCCCCGGATTTGCAATGCCGCAAACCAGCAAAATTCCATAGTCAGGTGTTAAAGTGATTTCGTTTTTAGTAAAGAGATGATAGGGCTGGCCATAAACAATAGTTGTAAAATAAACAGTTTGGTTTACGGCAGGCTTTATTTCTGCTATTATCAATTTCTTTTCCCTTTCAGACAGATCAGCTTTACATTTTGTTACAATAATTACATCAGCCCTTTTGCTGCTGCTTCTTACATCCCGTAAATCACCGGCGGGTAAAATAAAATCGCGGGTATATAAATTGCCATATTCAGTTAGAATGACATCCAGGCCAGCATTTACCTGCCGGTGCTGAAAAGCATCATCTAAAATTATTACTTCGGTTTTGGGCCTGTCATGCAGCAGTTGCGGAATGGCCACTATTCTTTCTTCGCCAACAGCAACAGTTACATCGGGAAATTTTTGATGAAACTGCATGGGCT
>JANNYY010000202.1:0-18608 GCA_031410355.1 Chitinophagaceae bacterium
TTTACAAAGATGAGCACGTAAAAAATGACAAACTGTGATTGAAATCACTTTTGTAAAATATTTATTTTTGAGCATAATAAAAGTATTGCGCCGGTAAATAACAGCAACGCAGCCCCAAGCAACATTTCATTGATAAAAGGGATTGGTGTATAACTGATGGCAGCAGTTCCCTGTACCATTAACAATATCTCGTTTACTATTACTGCACCTGAAAATATACATGCGCCGCTAACTGCCATCCTGTTTATATAAATATGTTTTTCTGCAAACATAAATCCAACCAGGAATAAAGTAATAAATCCTAACAAAACCAAATGTAAGTATCCTATTACAATGGGCCTGAATCCAAATGCCAGGTTGCTTAATGATGGGAGGGTTGAACCCAGTTGTAATAATAATTTTGCAGAAAGCGCAACAGCTGAAAAGGCGAGGATATATTTTGCTGTTGCAGAAAAATTATTTTTTAATTGCTGCCACGTTGATCTTAAAATGTACACAAGCCATATCCAGCCTGCCAGTTGTGCAAAGGCAGCAAGTACAACCAGTATATAAACCCATAGCGGAAGCGGCATCCACAACGTGGATAAAAAATACGCCGGTACTGCGGCAAATGCAAAAAGCCAGAATATCTTTTTAAGAGATGCTGCAGGCAAAGCAAACCGGCTTATGAATGCTGTAAATAATCCCAGGCAGCTAAAAAAGAACCAACCATTATATTGAAAATGTAAATAAAAATATTCTGCAGCCAGGTACCAGTTTTGATGAACCATTTTTGCTATCATCATACTGGCTAAACCAAACACACCTACAGAAGAAACGGTGTTAAACAATACAGCAGCTTTAAACCCTAAATGGGAAGGGCATTTTTTATTAAGCCTGTTCAGATCACGCCAGTAAAAAACAGCAAATACATACGAAACAAAAACAGAAGCTGTGGAGAAGATGATGGAATACAAACCATATCCCTGAATGGGAAATGCGATAAGCATACCATAAGCGGTAAACAGGTTGGCAAACAATAGCCAGCGGTATTTTTTATAAATTGAAGCTCCTGTTTGTTTTGCCAGGTAAGCAACCAGCAGCGTCATAATAGCCTGTGTTATCCACCCCGCAAATGCAAAATGAGAATGCCCGTGTAATAAATGCTTTTGATCAATAAAGGGAAGGGGATACAGGATTTTGTAGCGTAAAATAACACCTAACCCTGCTACGATAAAAAGGTTTACCAGTGCAATTTTTAACCAGCGTGACAGTGGAAATGTCATAATCTCTGTTTGTAACAAATTAACACAGATACCGTTAAATTTTGTATGATTTGAATCACATTCAGCAATAGACCTTGCCTTTATTGATTTGCAACTCACCTTTTAACTGCATCGTTTTCATGGTACGAATTACAGTTTCAACACGAAGCCCCGTCATATCGGCAATTTGCTGACGGGTGAGTTTAAGCCTGTTGCATTTGGTGCAAATATTTTTTTGTGTTTGCTTAAAATATTGGAGCAATGTGGATATACTGTTCCCTGGATTATGATTGGCCAGTTCTTTCAATATTAAAAATTTAAATCTCAGCCTTTGGGTAAGCAAACGGGTAAATTCAAAATGTAAATCGGGACTTTCTTTTAGTAATTGCTGAAAAGATGAACGGTGCAAACGGATTATAACCGAATTGGTATCAGCTATAGCGCTGGCAGCCAAGGGCTCGTCATCAAATAAAGGGAATTCTCCAAAACACTCTCCAGGCTCTATCATAACCTGTATAAATTCTTTACCTTCTTCGTTAATATTTACCCAACGCACGCTTCCGCTTACCAATTGGTAATAGAATGAAGATGGTGTGCCTTCCTGGAAAATTATTTCACCTGCTGATATTTTTTTATAAGCTGCTCCCCATGCGAGTAGTGTATCAATATCAATCATCATAAAATACATTTTTCAGTGATGCCAAAAATAAACTGCCTGCAAAAGAACAATTATGACCAAAAGTGGGATATGTTATGATTTAAATCATGTTTTTTTCGGCAAGAACTACCAGGATCTGCTGAAACCGTTTACCAGCCTGCAATTTTACGTATGAATTTAATTTTTTAATAAGCCGTTTTAATAATATATGACTCAACGCATAAAATCTTACCCGTTATGCAGGTAATCTTTGTAAAATCATTTTTTTAAAAAAATAATTAACATGAAACAATTGGCAATTCTTCTTCTTATGGGTGTATTTATTGCAGCCTGTAGTGGTAATTCTGAAACTAATACTTCCACTTCGGAAACAACCTCACCCGCAACCACTAAACCTGAAACCGGTAACCCATCTTATGATCCTGACAGGGGCGAAGGAAAATTTAGTACTGTAGAAGTAGGAGAAAAATTAGATGCAGCAATGGCTGCCACAGGCGAAAAGCTGTACGGCGTTAAATGCAGCAGTTGTCATAAACTAACCAGCGAAAAATTAGTGGGGCCGGGTTGGTTAGGAGTTACAGACCGTCATGCCGCACCATGGATCATGAATTTTGTAACCAATACCGATGCTATGCTGAACAAAGATCCTAAGGCACAGGCTCAATTGGAAATTTGCCTGGTGCGTATGCCCAATCAAAATTTAGCCGATGCAGATGCCAGGTCCTTATATGAATTTATGAGAAAAAATGATGGCGTTAAGTAAGATTCGGAAATTATAATAATCAATGCTAACAAAAATAATTTCAACTATGAAAAAAATTAAAGCACTTGCAGCAGGTTTAATATGCACCGGCTTTCTGCTAAGTATAAACAGTTGTAAACCCAAAAATACTGGCGATGCAATAAGCGGCGATGCAGCTTCAAAAACCTATATAGCACCGGGTAAATATGATGAGATATATAATTTTGTTTCGGGCGGATTCAGCGGGCAGTTGAGTGTGTATGGTATTCCATCCGGGCGCCTGCTGCGTGTTATCCCTGTGTTTTCTGTTGATCCGGAAAAAGGATACGGGTACAGCGAAGAAACAAAACCCATGTTAAATACATCGCATGGATTTGTTCCCTGGGATGATCTGCATCATGTAGAAATGTCGCAAACAAATGGTGACATTGATGGCCGTTGGGTATTTGTAAATGGTAACAATACACCCAGGGTGGGCCGTATAGACCTGACTACTTTCCGTACTAAAGAAATTATTGAACTGCCCAACAGTGCCGGAAACCATTCTTCTCCATTTATAACTGAAAATACAGAATACGTAGTGGCCGGAACAAGATTCAGTGTGCCACCCGATAATGCAAATGGTGATGTGCCCATCAATACATACAAAAAGAATTTTAAAGGATCGCTCAGTTTTATCAGTGTAAATAAAGCAGATGGTAAAATGGATATTGCATTCCAGTTAAGAACACCAGGCGTAAATTTTGACCTTAGCCATTCCGGTAAAGGAAAATCACACGGCTGGTTTTTCTTTTCCTGTTATAATACTGAGCAGGCAAATACTTTATTGGAAGTAAATGCATCGCAAAAAGACAAAGATTTTATTATGGCTGTAAACTGGAAAAAAGCGGAAGAATACCTGAAGGCGGGTAAAGGCAAAAAAGAACCAGTTCGTTATGCGCATAATGTTTATGATGACAAAACACATACTGCTACAAGTGAAATAAGAACAGAAGTAACTGTATTGGATGTTTCAGAATTAAAGGATATCTGTTATTTTTTCCCTTGCCCTAAATCGCCACACGGTTGTGATGTAGACCCAACCGGTGAATACATTGTTGGCAGTGGAAAACTGGCAGCCCTGGTTCCTGTATTTAGTTTTGATAAATTACAAAAAGCAATTGCAGCCAAAGATTTTATTGGTGATTATGAAGGTATTCCCATTCTTAAGTACGAATCTGTTTTATATGGCGAATTAAAAAAACCGGGTTTAGGCCCCCTGCATACCGAGTTTGACGGAAGAGGAAATGCCATTACCACTATGTTTGTATCTTCTGAAATTGTAAAGTGGAATATCAAAGATCTGAAAATTATAGACCGGGCTCCAACCTATTATTCTCCCGGCCATTTATGTATTCCGGGAGGCGATTCTAAAAACCCAAATGGTAAATATGTTATTGTGTATAATAAAATTACCAAGGACAGGTTTTTGCCAACCGGCCCCGAGCTTGCCCAAAGTGCCCAGTTGTTTGATATAAGCGGCGATAAGATGAAATTGTTATTGGACTTTCCAACAATTGGCGAACCACACTATGCCCAGGCAGTTAATGCCGATATTATCCGGAACAATTCTTTGAAATTTTTTAAGATAGAAGAAAATGCCAACAAGTATGCCTCTATTGGCGAAGGAAAAACAAACGTGGTAAGAACCGGTAACAGGATTGACGTATATATGACTGCGATCCGTTCGCATTTAACACCGGATAATATAGAAGGTGTAAGGATGGGTGATGAGGTTTATTTTCATGTTACAAACCTTGAACAGGACTGGGATGTACCCCATGGTTTTGCCATAAAAGGCGCATTAAATGGAGAGTTGCTCATCATGCCCGGCGAAACTCAAAGCTTAAAATGGACGCCGGAAAAAGTGGGTATATATCCTTTCTATTGTACCGATTTCTGTAGCGCTTTGCACCAGGAAATGTCAGGTTATATCAGGATATCACCGGCAGGAAGTAATGTGCCCTTGTTATTCAGTACAGGTAAAAATATGCCTGTGGCAGATTCTGCCAATAAAAAATAAGATCACTTTAAAGAAAAGAACAGGCAGTTATATGCCTGTTCTTTTCTTTAAAGAATTACAGAAAGACGGTTTGCTGTTTAAAATTTTGATACATGAAAGCAAATAGATTTAATGGATGGATAAGAATTATATTAGTACTATGTGCTGCTGCATTGGTGGCGGTATTATTTGTACCCATGTGGCGAATAGAGTTAAGCGCTCCTCAATATCCCGAAGGCCTGGTGATGCTTATTTACCCGGATAAATTGGGAGGCAATATTGATATCATAAACGGGCTTAATCATTACATAGGTATGAAAACCCTGCACACCGCAGATTTTATTGAGTTTACTGTGCTGCCTTATATCATTGCATTTTTTGCATTGGCATTTTTACTGGTGGGTTTATCTGCCAAAAAAAAATTGCTCTACCTGTTATTCATTTTATTTATCGCTTTTGCTGTATTGGCCATGGTTGATTTTTGGCGATGGGAATATAACTACGGCCATCATTTAAATCCGGATGCAGCCATAATAGTGCCGGGTATGGCATACCAGCCACCTTTGCTCGGGTATAAACAACTGCTCAATTTTGGTGCATATTCTGTTCCGGCTAAAGGAGGATGGATATTTATTGCAGTTGCAGTGGTATTGCTTTTATGCACCATAAAAATTTGGCGGGGTACAAAAAAGAATATGCCTGCATATAATTTTCCTGTGCATTTGATTGCTTTTATTTTACTGCCTGGTATTACATCCTGTGCTTCCGGTCCTCAACCTATTACAGCCGGAAAAGATAATTGCCATTTTTGTAAAATGGGTATAAGTGATGTACGTTTTGGCGCCGAAATAGTAACAGGAAAAGGAAAGGTTTTTAAGTTTGATGATACACATTGTTTGCTTGAGTTTTTAAAGAAGCATGAAATTTCTACATCAGCAGTAAAAAATACTTACCTGGTTAATTACAGTGAGCCTCATCAATTGATTTTGGTTGACCAGGTTTTTTTACTTAAAAGTGAATTGTTAAGAAGCCCGATGGAAGGTAATATTGCTGCATTTGATAACAGCGACAGCCTGGCAAAAATTCAACAGCTTAATAAGGGCAACAGGGTTACCTGGAATGACCTGAACAAACCATGAAAATTGTAATTTTCATATTAACAGTTTGTATTTTTTGCAATACAGTATATGCAAAAACGATCAGGGTAGGCAAATTACAGGCTTATCACAAAATACAGGATGCAGTTAATGCCTCCATAAATGGCGATAGTATACTGGTGGAAGCCGGAATATACCATGAAAAAAACCTGCTGGTAAACAAATCTGTTACACTGTTAGGTATTGGCAGACCTGTTTTAGATGGTGAACATCAATACGAAATTATTTCTGTTAAAGCCAGCCGGGTAACGGTTAAAGGATTTAAGCTGGTACATTCGGGCGTATCAAGTATTGAGGACATTGCGGGTATAAAATTGTATGGTTGCAGTAATGCCATCATTTCAAATAATATACTTGAAGATACTTTTTTTGGAATTTATATACAGAACGGTATTAATTGTTTGATCAGGGATAACAAGCTGATTGCATCAGCTTCAACCGAGCAGCAAAGCGGTAATGGTATTCATTGCTGGAAAAGCGACAGCCTGCAGCTCATTGGCAATACCATCACCGGCCACCGCGACGGAATTTATTTTGAGTTTGTAACAAATTCTGTTATCTGGAGAAATGTTTCATTCAATAATATGCGGTATGGGCTGCATTTTATGTTCTCACACAATGATGCTTATATTTCAAATATTTTTCAGCACAATGGGGCCGGTGCATCGGTCATGTTTTCGCATGGCGTAAAAATGTTCAGTAATATTTTTGAGGATAACTGGGGCGACGGGGCTTATGGAGTTTTTTTAAAGGAAATGTCGGACAGTTATATAATTGGAAACAGGTTTACAAAAAACACAGTTGCTATTTTTATGGAAGGTGCTAACCGGATACAGGTAGAAAAAAATGTTTTTTTAAGCAATGGATGGGGTTTAAAGATACAGGCCAGTTGTTCAGGCGTAACCATTACAAAAAATAATTTTTTAGGCAACACATACGATATTGGCACTAATGGATCGCTTGTTTTAAACAGTTTTAATGAAAATTACTGGGATAAATATGAAGGATATGATTTAAATAAAGACAAAATGGGGGATGTGCCTTACAGGCCGGTAAGTTTGTTTGCCATGATTACAGAAAAAAATCCACCCGTTATGATCTTATTCAGAAGTTTTATGACTTCATTACTGGATAAAACGGAAAAACTGTTACCATCGCTTACTCCTGAAAATTTAAAAGATGAACATCCACTCATGAAACCATTGCCACTATGATAATCGCAAGCAATGTATCAAAACAATTTGGTAAACTAAAAGCACTGGATAATGTTTCCGTTACCTGTGCCAGGGGAGAATGTATTGCATTGATTGGCCCCAATGGTTGTGGAAAAACAACCCTCATCAAAAGCATTTTGGGTATGGTTGTATGCGACAGTGGTTTTATAACTTTTAATGGAAAAAACATCAAGCATCATTGGCAATACCGGGCAAATATTGGCTACATGCCGCAGATTGGCCGCTATCCCGAGAATATGACCATTGGCCAGGTGCTGGATATGATGAAAGATATACGGGGCAATACAATTGAATCACTGGATGAAGAACTGATCAGTCAGTTTGGATTAACAGAACAATTGGATAAAAGAATGAGAACACTTTCGGGAGGTACCCGCCAAAAAGTAAGTGCAGCCCTCGCTTTTCTTTTTAACCCCCAAGTGCTGATACTGGATGAACCCACAGCCGGCCTTGATCCGGTGGCTTCGGAGATCTTAAAAGAAAAGATCATTACTGAAAAAAATAAAGGCAAACTGGTATTAATTACATCGCATGTTTTAAGTGAGCTGGATGAATTGATATCCCAGGTTATATATATGCAGGATGGAAAACTTTGTTTTCATAAGAGCATTAAAAGTTTAAGGGAAGATACGGGGGAAGAAAAACTATCAAAAGCCATAGCCAGCGTTATGCTGGCTAAATAATAAAAAAGCATGAGAAAAATTATTAAATATGTTATCATAGATATTCTGCGTAATAAAATTATGCTGGCTTACACTGCTTTTCTGTTACTGATATCGCTGAGTATTTTTAACCTGGAGGATAATTCGGCCAAAGGCTTATTAAGTTTGCTCAATATCATTTTAATTATTGTGCCCCTGGTGAGCCTGTTGTTTTCTGCCATTTATGTTTACAACAGTTCCGAGT
The DNA here is from genome assembly GCA_031410355.1 of Chitinophagaceae bacterium. Taxonomy (GTDB): domain Bacteria; phylum Bacteroidota; class Bacteroidia; order Chitinophagales; family Chitinophagaceae; genus Ferruginibacter. Next base: position 7,984 of record JANNYY010000202.1, read on the forward strand.
TTTTAGAGTTATTGGTAAGCCAGCCTTTAAAAAGAAAAACCATCTGGCTGAGTTTGTTTTCGGGCCTGGCTGCAGCTATGGCATTTGCTTTTTTAACAGGCGCCGGTATTCCAATTTTTTTATACGAAGCTACTGCAACTGGTTTTATGATGCTGGGTACAGGGTTGTTATTATCCATAATTTTTGTAGCCATAGCCATGCTGGCGGCTGTAATGGCAAGAGATAAAGCAAAAGGAATTGGTGTAGTCATTTTATTATGGCTTTATTTTTCAATCATTTTTGATGGGTTGGTATTATTTGTTCTTTTTCAATTTGCCGATTATCCTTTAGAAAAAATGATGGTTGGAATAACTGCTTTTAACCCAATAGATTTAAGCCGGATATTGATTTTATTAAAAATGGATGTTTCGGCACTCATGGGTTATACAGGCGCCATCTTTAAAGATTTTTTTGGTACGCAGTTGGGATTGATCATTTCTTTTTGTGTGTTGATCACCTGGGTTGTAATTCCAGCCTGGCTATCGTTAAGAAAATTTAATCATAAAGACCTGTAATTATGAAAAGACATGAAGCATTAGCGCCGTTATCGAGGGAACATCACAGTACATTAATGCTGGCGCAGTTATTAAAGAAGCATGCACCGGTTTATAAAGGCTTGCCCCGCAATGCTACAGACAAGGCAGCGTATGCACTGCAGCAATTTGAGACAATCATTAAAAAACATTTTCAACTGGAAGAAACAATTTTGGAAAAAGCAAAAGATGCTCATGCAGATATAAAAATGCTGGCTAAAGAGATAGTACAGGAGCATCAGCAATTAACCGGCTTATTTCTTTCATTGAGTGCTGCAACAGGTATGGAAGAGACAATGGATGAACTGGCCAATGCATTGGAAAATCATATCCGCAAAGAAGAAAGGGTTTTATTTCCATTGTTACAGCAACATTGCTCCGAAGAATTGTTACAGCAGATCTATATTGATTTGCATTAAAACCGTGATGTATGAAAAAAGATATTGTAACAAGAAAAGATATTGAATTACTGGTGAATGAATTCTACAATAAAGTAATACAGGACAAAAAGATAGGGTTTATTTTTACTGATATTGCCGGGGTAAACTGGCAAAACCATTTGCCCCTCATGTGCGATTTTTTTGAGAACATGCTTTTTTATACCGGTAGCTACAGGGGTAATCCAATGGAATTACACCAGCATATAAACCGGCTGATTCCCCTTACTGCTGATCATTTTGAACAATGGAATCAGTTATTCAGTACAACTGTTGATGGATTATTTTCGGGTGCAACCGCCAACCTGGCTAAGCAAAGGACAAAAAGTATTTCAGCTGTAATGCAAATAAAAATTCTTAATGAACCTTCTGCAATTGATAAAATTTTCTACCATTGATAACGCCAAACCCAAAAGTTATAACACATCACACAAAACTACCTCCCCCTCCCCCATCCAAACCAATCGTTTCCATTAGCATACAGCATGAGTGCCAATAAAATAACCATGCCGGCTATCTGGGCATATTCTAAGAATTTTTCGCTTGGTTTGCGGCCTGTAATCATCTCGCCTAAAGTAAATAATACATGCCCGCCATCCAATGCAGGTATTGGCAAAAGATTCATGAATGCCAGCATTATTGACAAAAAAGCTGTGATGCTCCAAAACGCTTCCCAATTCCATGGAGTAGGGAAAATAGAAGCGATACCTTTAAAACCACCAATAGCTTTATAGCCACCGGTAGAAGGGGTTACAATTTTTTTAAACTGATTATAATAACTGGCTAGTTTTTCCCCTGCTTTTTTAACGCCTGCCGGGAAGGATGCAAAAAATCCATACTTTTTTTCCTGAATTGTTAAGAGTTTCAGGCTATCCATTTCATCTATATCAATGTAAGGAAGCCCTAATTTCCCATCAGCATCTACTTTACTTACCAGTGTTTTTTTTTCATTATTTCTTTCAATCTCTATTTGCACGGTACTGTTTTTTTTCTTCTGCACTATAACTCCTATCTCATCAAAAAACTGAACAGGTACAGAATCAATAGCAATGATCTTATCAAAATGTTGCAACCCTGCTTTTTTTGCATTTAAAGTATCAAAATATTTATTGGACATATCTCCTGCCAGCGCAGGACGCCTAAGTTCTAAAAAGCCTACACCTTTTTTCTTTAACTCTGCTAATTGCCCAAGTAAATCGGGAGGCATGATCAGCAATTCTTCCTTTCCCTTACGTTCTACTTTTATCCTGTCGGATGTGATGAGATTTCCTGGTATTTCTTCAAAGTATTTTGCGGGCTTATCGTTTATTGAAATTATTTTATCGCCATTCTGCAGTCCAAATTTAAGCAGCAGGCTGTCTGCACAATAAATACCGTTTTTAACGGAACTGTTATCAATTTTTTTTTCGCCCCATACAAATAAAATCATGGCATATAAAAAAAACGCAAGCAGCATATTCATGGTAACCCCGCCCAGCATGATTATTAAACGTTGCCAGGCTGGTTTGCTTCTGAATTCCCAGGATTGCGGAGGTAGCTTTAATGCTTCTTTGTCCATACTTTCATCTACCATTCCTGCTATCTTTACATAACCGCCCAATGGCAGCCAGCCAATTCCATAAACGGTATCGCCGATCTTCTTTTTAAAAATTGAAAACCAGGGATCAAAAAAGAGGTAAAATTTTTCCACTTTACATTTAAACCACTTTGCAGTTATATAATGGCCAAACTCGTGCAGTATTACTAATATGGAGAGCGATAACAGCAGTTGTAATATTTGCAAGCCTACGCTTGGCCAGTTTATTGCTAATAAGATTATATTCATTTAATAGTTTGTATTTAAAGTTCAGTATTGCTGAAAAAGTATCCTTCGGCTTCGCTCAGGATAAACGCCAGTGAAATGGCAGTACGAGCGGGACTAAAAATAATTTTACAGGTTAATTATTGAAGCGGCAAAATTACGGGCTTCACCGTCGCTTTCAAAATATTCCTGCAAAGTTGGTTTTTCAATAAATTCTACACATTTCATGGTCTTTTCTACCATAGCGGTCATATCTAAAAAGCCAATACGGTTACGCAGAAAGGCCCACACAGCAATTTCGTTGGCAGCATTTAAAATACATGGCATGTTTCCGGCCTTATTAAGTGCATCCATTGCCAGTGACAAATTTCTGAAAGTTTTAACATCCGGCTCTTCAAAATTTAAAGCCGGGTATTTACGAAAATTGAGTCTTGGAAAATCATTTTTTATTCTTCCCGGAAAAGCCATCGCATATTGCAGCGGCAATTTCATATCAGGCAGCCCCATTTGTGCTTTTATACTGCCATCTTCAAACTGAACCATGCTGTGAATAATACTTTGGGGGTGTATAACCACTTCAATCTGATCGGGCCGTAAATTAAAAAGCCATTTGGCCTCAATCATCTCTAACCCTTTGTTCATAAGGGTTGCAGAGTCAATTGATATTTTTGCACCCATACTCCAGTTGGGATGCTGTAGTGCGTGATCTCTTTTTACATTAACCAGAAAATTGGGTTTCTTTCCTAAAAAAGGGCCACCGCTTGCCGTTAAAATAATTTTTTCAATCGGGTTTCTTGATTCGCCGACAAGGCATTGAAAAATTGCTGAATGTTCACTGTCAACAGGTATTATGGGAGCTCTTTTTTCAATTGCCTTTTGCATTACAATGTCTCCGGCAACAACCAATGTTTCTTTATTGGCCAAACCTACAGCTTTTCCTTTTTCTACAGCTTTTAGGGTTGGTTTAAGGCCTGCAAAACCAACAATACCGGCGAGCATCATATCATAAGTATCAAAATCGGCCACTTCTTCCAGGGCGGCTTCACCGGCAAAAACTTTTATATCGGTTGAGGACAATGCTGCTTTAAGTTTTTCATATTTCGAATCATCTCCTATAACAACCGCATTGGGCCTGAATTCAAGGGCCTGTGTAATTAATAATTCATCATTGGTTTGGGCTGTTAATATTTCTACTTCAAATAAATTGGTATTTCCACGGATAACTTCCAGCGCCTGGGTACCTATAGAACCCGTTGAACCAAATATTGCAATGCGTTTTTTTGGAAGCTTATCGGCCATTATTTTTAAAAATTATTGCGGCAAATCTAACTTAATAATTGTTGCAACGCAATTTTCACTTTATTAAAATTGAATTTTTGTATAATATCATTCATCGCACCCTGGATGTGATCGTTACATAAATTACCCATTGATCCTTCATGCGTATGATTTAGCGAAACTGCATATCTAAAGTTGCCGGCTTCGATATCAGCACCTACTTTTTTGTAGGCATCCCTGAATGGCATGCCTTCCAAAACGAGTTTATTTACTTCTTCTACACTAAAAAGGAATGCGTATTTCTCATCCCCGAGTAAATCTTTTTTTACTTCTATATTGCTCAGCATAAGGCCCGCCATTTGCAGACAATCATTTAAATTTTGAAACGCCGGTATTATATGTTCTTTTATCAATTGCAGATCGCGATGATACCCGGAAGCTAAATTAGTTGTCATTAATAAGATCTCATTGGGCAATGCCTGGATACGGTTACAATGAGCACGTATAAGTTCAAAAACATCGGGATTTTTTTTATGCGGCATGATACTGCTGCCCGTTGTTAACTCATCCGGAAAAGAAATAAATGCAAAATTCTGATTGAGGAATAAACAGGCATCCATACTTAACTTAGACAGCGTTGCTGCAATATTTGCTAAAGCCGATGCAACAATACGTTCTGTTTTTCCCCTGCCCATTTGGGCATAAACCACATTATAATTTAAGCTGTTAAAGCCTAACAGATCTGTTGTCATTTGCCTGTTGATTGGAAATGAAGAGCCATAGCCTGCTGCAGAGCCCAGGGGATTTTTATTTACAACCTGGTAAGCTGCTTCAACGGTTATCAGATCATCAACAAGACTTTCGGCATAAGCGCCAAACCATAAACCAAAGGATGAGGGCATAGCCAGTTGAAGATGTGTATAGCCAGGCAACAAGTCATCTTTAGACTTTTCACTCTGTGTAAGTAAAAGGTCAAATAATGTTTTTGTATTGATGACTGTCTTTTCAATCTCTGACCTTAAAAATAATTTCAAATCAACCAGAACCTGGTCATTCCTGCTTCTGGCACTGTGTATTTTTTTTCCAACATCGCCAAGTTTTTGAGTCAACATTAGTTCAACCTGCGAATGAATATCCTCTACCCCATCATTTAATTTGAAACCGCCTTTTTGTATTTGCTGATAAATATTTTTTAACTCAATTTCTAACTGGCTTAACTCTTCTTTTGTTAACAAGCCAACCGACTCCAGCATTTTTATATGCGCTAAAGAACCTAATACATCAAATGGGGCCAGGTAAATATCCAGTTGCCTGTCTTTACCCACCGTAAATTTTTCCACTTCCGCTAAAGCTGTCTTATCTTTTTGCCAGAGTTTCATGTTGATGTAATTAGATGATTAAACTACCTGCTCCAATATTTTTATGTAAGTGCTTATACCTTCTTCAATTTCTTTTAAATAAATAAATTCATCGGCTGTATGGCTTCGGGCACTATCGCCAGGCCCGCATTTCAAAACCGGAACCGGTATTAATGCAGCATCTGATGTTGTTGGGGAACCATAAGTTTGCTTACCCAATTTTATACCAGCCTGAACAAGCGGATGATCTTTATCAATTTTTGAAGAACGTAAACGCATGCTCCTGGGTTTTATTTCAGATTGAATATTATCTTTGATCGTTTCCAAAATCTCTTCGTGACTGTATTCATCTGTAATTCTTATATCTACAACAAAACTGCAAATTGCAGGGACTACATTATGTGCTTTATTTTCTGTACTGATTGAAGTAACCGACATTTTAATTGGCCCCAAAGTATCAGATATTTTTGCAAACCGGTAGGTTTGAAACCAGCTAATATCCTCCATGGCTTTATAAATTGCATTGTCACCCTCTTCCCTTGCTGTGTGCCCGGCTTTGCCTGTTGCCACACAATCCAGCACCAGCAACCCTTTTTCGGCAATGGCTAAATTGGTTAATGTTGGTTCGCCTACAATAGCAAAACCGCCTAGCCCCCTTCCTTCGACTCCGCTCAGGATTAGGGAACTGAACCCTGCTGATGCAAGCAATTTTTCTATTCCGTCAGCACCACTAATTTCTTCTTCGGCTGTAGCTGCAATAATAATATTGTATTTTAAATTTTTCTTTTCGTAAAAATGACAAAAGGCTGCTATCAAACTTACAAGGCAACCACCTGCATCATTACTGCCTAGCCCGTAAAGTTTCCCTTCTTCAACAATTGCTTCAAAAGGATCTTTTGTGTATTGAGGATTTGGTTTTACTGTATCATGATGTGAGTTAAGCAGGATAGTGGGTTTCGTTTCATCAAAGTATTTATTTCTACACCAGATATTGTTTAACAACCGGTTTACCGGAATACTTTTTTCAGTAAAAAACTGTGCAATAATTTCAGCAGTCTTATCCTCTTCTTTAGAAAAAGAAGGGGTGGTTATTAATTTTTTTAATAACGACACTGCATCATTGTATAACAATTCAATGTTCATTTAGTAAATAAAGTTCCTTTTACGTTTTCAGTTATATTTTGCAGCAGATCATCTGCATGCCCTATCAGCACTTCATTTACGCCGTTTTTAATTGCTGCAAATGCATTATCAATTTTTGGCAGTATCCCATCAGCCAGTTTTTTATCCTGTAACAAGTGTTGATATTTATCTTTATTAATGAAAGAGATAACTGATGTTTCATCTTCAATATTTTCCAATACCCCTTTCTTTTCAAAACAATAGATCAGTCTAACATCATAAATTTTTGACAAGGCAACAGCTAAACCTGAAGCGATGGTATCGGCATTAGTATTTAGCAGTTGCCCGTTTCCATCATGTGTTAAAGGGGCAACAACAGGCACCATATCACTGTTCAGGAAAACTTGTAAACTGTTAACTGACATTTGCGAACTGACCATATCTCCAACAAAACCATAATCAATTTCTGTAACACGTCTTTTTGTTGCAGGAATAATATTTGCATCGGCACCGGTTAAACCAATAGCATTGCAATTCATTGACTGCAAAGCGGCCACCAATTTTTTATTGATCAGTCCTCCATACACCATCGTAACCAAATCAATTGTTGCTTCATCGGTGAGGCGCCTTCCATTTATATAGTTGGGTTCTATTCCTAGTTGCTTACCAATAGAAGTTGCAATTTTACCACCACCATGTACCAGGATCTTTTTTGAAGGAACAGCGGCAAATTTCTGCAGGAACAAATGTTGTGCTGCTGAATCATCCAGTATATTTCCACCAATCTTTATAACAAATATTTCTTCCATTACAGAGTCTTTAATATTTCTGCCAATACAGCCTGGGCAGCCCAAACCCTGTTGCCGGCCTGCTGTGTAACTAAACTGTTTTTACCGTCTAATATCTCATCACTCAATTCAATATTTCTTCTTACCGGCAAACAATGCATCACTTTTGCATCATTCGTTAATGCCAGTTTTTTATTCGTCAACATCCAGTCTGCATCATTGCAAAGTATTTTTCCATAGTCCTGATAAGCACTCCAGTTTTTTACATATACATAATCGGCATTTTTTAATGCATCATCCTGGTTGGTAATAATGGTTGCATTTTTTGTAAAGGTTTCATCAAGTTCATAACCTTTGGGATGGGTAATAACAAAATCTGCTTCGCCCCAACTTCCAATCCATTGAGCAAAAGAATTGGCAACACATTGCGGCAATGCTTTAACATGTGGCGCCCAGCTTAAAACTATTTTGGGTGTACCCCCTCCGCCCCCTGCCCTTCGGCTCCGCTCAGGGTGAGGGGGAACTGAGAATCTGTTTTCTTGAATAGTAATTATATCTGCAAGTGATTGCAATGGATGTAATGTAGCACTCTCCAAACTAACTATTGGCACGCCGGCATATTTTATAAACTGGTTAATGACTGTTTCTGCATAATCTTCTTCCCTGTTTTGTAAAGAAGGAAATGTACGTACACAAAGAATATCAAAATATTGTCCCAGTACCGGTGCTGCATCTTTGATATGCTCAACAGTTGTACCGTTCATAATTGCACCTTCTTCAAATTCCAAAGCCCATCCTTCTTTATCAACATTAAAAACAATGGCTTCCATGCCAAGGTTTGCTGCAGCTACCTGGGAGCTTAGCCTGGTGCGTAAAGATGGATTTAAAAATAATAATCCAATTCTTTTGCCCGCCCCTGACAGTTTATCTGCAAGAGGATTTGCTTTATATTGTAATGCCTTTTTAACAAGTGCATCAATATTTTCAACATCGTTTACTGAAATAAAATTCCGCACTTTTTATTTTTGTTTTAATTGGTCAGACGAGGACGTCAGACCATGTTTAACTCAATTTTAATCGCCTGTAAAAAAATATCTGCTTCAGTCTGTGTAATATTTAATGCAGGTAAAAGCCTGATCACATTGGGCTTTGCCTCGCCTGTAAAGATCCGGTGTTTGAATAACAAATTCTTCTTCACCATATTTAATTCTTCAGGCAACTCAATGCCTATCATCAATCCTTTTCCCCTTACCTCTTTTATATTCGGTAATTTTTTTAATTCTTCCATCAGGTAATCTCCAACTTTTTTTGCGTTGTTGATGAGATCGCTTTCTTCAATAACCTCCAGCACTGCCAAAGCTGCAGCACAGGCTAAATGATTGCCACCAAAGGTTGTGCCCAGCATAAAATGTTTGGGTTGAATTTTTGGGGCAATAGAAATAGCACCAACAGGAAAACCATTGCCCATACCCTTTGCCATGGTATAAATATCTGCATTTACTCCTGCAAAGTCGTGCGAATAAAACTTACCCGACCTGCCATAACCACACTGCACAGCATCGGCTATATATACAGTGTTGTACTCATCGCAAAGGCTTCTTATTTTTTGTAAAAAAGAATGAGTTGCTAAAATAATTCCGCCAACTCCCTGGATACCTTCGATGATAACAGAAGAAATTTCGTGTTGCTTAAAAGCAGCATCAAGGGAGGCCTCATCATTAAAGGGAAGAAAAATAACATTGTCTGTTTCATTAACCGGCGCAATAATATTTGGATTATCTGTTGCAGCCACCGCTAAAGAAGTTCTGCCATGAAAAGCTTTTTTAAATGCTATAATTTTCTTTCTGCCATTGTAAAACGAAGCTAATTTTAATGCGTTCTCATTTGCCTCAGCGCCTGAATTGCATAAGAACAGTTGATACTCTTCTTTACCGGAAACCTTTCCTAATTTTTTTGCTAACTCAACCTGTAAAGGGATTTTTACCGAGTTGGAATAGAAACCTACTTTGTGTAACTGATCCTCAATTCTTTTTACGTAATGCGGATGGGTATGGCCAATAGAAATAACTGCATGTCACCATACAGGTCAAGATATTTTTCTCCTTTATCATCCCAAACATAAGAGCCTGCAGCTTTTTCAATGCTGATGTCATTGAGAGGATATACGTCAAAAAGTTTCATACCTTGACTCCGCCGCGGCGGAGAACTTAGTTTATTAGTGAATAATTAATTTCAAGCAACCCTCAGCTTTTGTACTTTTAAAAATTGTTCAATACTAAAAGCTCTAAAGTCCCCTTTAGGGGATTTAGGGGTTAAAAATAATTTGCCTTTAACTTCAGGCCTGTTGTTTCCTCCAACCCAAACATCAAATTCATATTCTGCACGGCCTGGCCGCTGGCACCTTTTAATAAATTATCAATTACAGAATGAACCACCAGTTTGTTGCCAACTTTTTCCAACTGAATAAAACATTTGTTGGTATTTACTACCTGTTTTAAAAATATTGGGTCATCACTCAACACAATGAAAGGATGTGCAGCATAATATTTTTTATACAATGCTGCAACTTCATACAAGTCCAGGGTACATTTTATTTGTGAGCTGATAAAAATGCCTCTTGTAAAATCTCCCCGCCAAGGGACAAAGTCGAAACCCCCGACCCCTAAAGGGGAGTTTGATTGCAGCGAATTTATTGATTGCAATATTTCAGCATTGTGTTGATGAGCTAATGTTTTATAAGCCTGTATATTATTTGCCCGCCAGCTAAAATGAGATGTTGCATTCAATCCCTGCCCTGCTCCTGTTGATCCCGTAATGCCGGTTGTATGAATTTCTTTTAGTAAACCTGCTTTTGCCAATGGTAATAATCCCAGTTGAATAGCGGTAGCAAAACAGCCGGGGTTTGCAATATTCTTTGCTTTTTTTATCTGCGCTTTATTTAATTCGGGTAACCCGTAAACAAATTTTCTTTTATTCAGCATTTCTCCCAACCTGAAATCCTGGCTAAGGTCAATGATCTTTATTGTAGAATCAATTTTATTTTCTGCTAAAAACTTTACAGCATCGCCATGCCCAACACACAAAAACAAAACATCAATTTTTTGGTTTAATAAAGATGTAAACTTCAAATTGGTATCACCCTGCACATCTTTATGCACTTCATATAAAAAATGATCAGCATTACTTTTGCTGTGTACAAAACTAATTTCCACAGCCAGGTGATTCAACAATATCCTGATCAACTCGCCGCCAGTATAACCTGCGCCTCC
>JANNYY010000203.1:0-6855 GCA_031410355.1 Chitinophagaceae bacterium
GTTTCCAATGCCGCATGTACAAAGAATAAAAGTGAATCATGAAAATTTTAACAACCATTATGCGGTATATACAACCAACGCGGCTGAAGCATCTTTAATTCTCTCTTACAATATGATGGATCACATGTTGCTCATAAAAGAAAAACTTGATAAGTATATAACATTTTCTTTTGTAAGAGGTAAATGTTACATAGCCGTACCATTTGAAGAAAACCTGTTGGAGCCAACCAAAAAAGGTGTGCGGGATAAACAGGAGATTAAAAATTATTTTTACACTGTTTTGCTTGTGTTTAATATTATCAGAAAGCTGGAACTGAACAGGCTTACTTAATTTCTTACTCCAATATCGGCCTCAACCATCTTGTTGCATCATCAATACTCATACCTTTTCTTGCAGCATAATCTACCAACTGGTCTTTTTCAATTTTACCCACGCCAAAATATTTACTTTGGGGGTGTGCAAAATACCAGCCACAAACCGATGATGCCGGATACATGGCTAATGATTCGGTAAGTGTTATACCGGTTGCTTCTTTACCGCCAAGCAATTCAAATAATTTATATTTTTCGGTATGGTCAGGGCAGGCAGGATAACCCGGTGCAGGGCGGATGCCCATGTATTCTTCTTTAATTAACTGCTCATTACTGAGGTGTTCTTCTGAAACATAACCCCAGTATTCTGTTCTTGTTTTTTTATGAAGCAATTCAGCAAAAGCTTCTGCTAAACGATCGGCTAATGCCTGCAGAATTATTTTGTTGTAATCATCAAAAGCAGCTTCAAATTTTTTAATATGGCTTTCAATACCTTCAATAGTTACAGAAAACGCCCCTATATGATCCTGGTAATTTTGTTCTGCAGGTGCAATAAAATCTGCCAGGGATAAATTGGCCTGGCCTGCAGTCTTTTTTATTTGCTGGCGCAGAAACTCAAGTTTTATTACAGAAGATTTATCATCTACATCAATGCTGTCATGATCAATTTTATTGGCGGGCCAAAAACCAACAACGCCTCTTGCGCTCAGCCATTTTTCATCAATGATTTGCTGTAGTAATTTCTTTGCATCATTATAAAGTTTGGTGGCTTCCACGCCTATAATGCTGTCGGTAAGTATGGCCGGAAATTTACCGTGCATTTCCCAGGCAATGAAGAATGGTTGCCAGTCAATGTATGCAGCAATTTCTGCCAACGGATAATCCTGTAAAACTTTTGTTCCGGTAAATGTGGGTGCAATGGGTTTGTAATTTGCCCAATCAATTACAGCCCCGTTTTTTTGCGCCTCATCAAACCTTAAATATTGTTTGGTTGATTTTTTATTGCCGAAATCAACTTTAAGTTTTTCGTATTCGTCTTTTATATTCTGCAGAAAAGCAGGCTTCTGTTCTTTGCTTAACAGGCTTCCGGCTACGGTAACGCTGCGGCTTGCATCCAGCACATGTATAACGCCATCATCGTATTGCGGTGCAATTTTTACAGCCGTGTGCATACGTGATGTGGTTGCCCCGCCAATCATCAGGGGTAATGTTATGCCCCTGCGTTTCATCTCATGTGCCACGTGTACCATTTCATCAAGCGATGGCGTGATGAGGCCGCTCAGGCCTATGATGTCAACTTTTTCTTTTATGGCTGTTTCTAAAATTTTATCCGTGGGTACCATCACACCCAGGTCAATAATATCATAACCATTACAGCCCAGTACAACACCCACAATATTTTTTCCAATATCATGCACATCTCCTTTAACTGTGGCTAATAAAATTTTAGCAGCGCCGGCAGTTTCTTCATTAACAGTTCCCGCTGCTATGTGTGCATTTTTCCGGTCTTCTTTTTCCTGCTCAATAAATGGTGTAAGTACGGCTACTGCTTTTTTCATTACCCGGGCACTTTTTACAACCTGCGGTAAAAACATTTTACCCGATCCAAAAAGATCTCCAACAATGTTCATACCATCCATCAGCGGCCCTTCAATTACATCCAAAGGTTTTGGATATTTTTGTCTTGCTTCTTCTGTATCTGCATCAATATAATCGGTAATGCCGTTTACCAAAGAATGCGATAATCTTTTTTCTACCGTTTCATCTCTCCACTTTTCATCTTTAATTATTTCTTTTCCCTTTGCTTTCACTGTTTCTGCAAAGGCTATCATTTTTTCTGTTGTCTCATTATTATCATTATTCCTGTTAAGCACCACATCTTCACAAAGCTGTTTTAAGGTTGGTTCTATTTCGTCGTAAACAACCAGCTGGCCTGCATTTACAATGCCCATATCCATACCGGCTTTAATGGCATGAAACAGAAACACGCTGTGTATCGCTTCTCTTACATGTTCGTTACCGCGGAACGAAAAGGAAACATTACTTACACCGCCACTCACTTTGGTAAGCGGCATAGCTTGCTTTATTTCACGGGTTGCTTCAATAAAATCTACTGCGTAATTATTGTGTTCTTCAATACCCGTTGCTATGGCAAAAATATTGGGATCAAAAATAATATCCTGTGGCAAATAACCTACCTGCTCTGTTAATATTTTATACGCCCGTTTGCATATCTCCACTTTTCTTACCCTGGTATCTGCCTGTCCCGCTTCATCAAAAGCCATTACAATTACAGAGGCTCCGTAACTTTTACAAATAAAAGCCTGCTCAATAAATTTTGCTTCACCTTCTTTCATCGAAATAGAATTGACAATGCATTTACCCTGTACACATTTTAAACCGGCTTCAATAATTTCAAATTTAGAAGAATCAATCATGATAGGAATCTTCGCGATATCCGGTTCGGCCTGCACCAGGTTCAGAAATGTAGTCATGGCTTGCACACCTTCAAGCAGGGCATCATCCATATTTACATCAATAACCTGGGCGCCGTTCTCTACCTGCTGGCGGGCAACAGCCAATGCGGCTTCATATTGTCCATCCCTTATAAGGCGTGCAAACATTTTACTGCCGGTAACATTGGTGCGTTCGCCAACATTAATAAAATTTGTTTCGGGGCGAACAATTAATGGTTCCAGGCCGCTTAATCTTAGATATGGTTTAATTGTACTCATTATTTTTTATTTGGGTAGAGAAAGCCGATTTTATGATTGTTCCCTTATCAGTTTTAAAATTTGTTTTTCAGGAAAAAAGACTTTGTATTTGCTGACAAAAATCTGTGTATTGCCTTTTCCTAACGTGTATTTAATAGTGCTTTCCTTTTTATTTTTGCATAAAATAATACCGAAGGTCTTGTTTTCTTCAGGCGATTTTAATTCTTCATCATAATAATTTACATACATCTGCATTTGTCCCAGATCTTTATGTTGTAACGAACCTATTTTTAAATCTATTAAAACAAAGCAGCGTAATATGCGGTTATAAAAAACCAGGTCAATCCTGTTATCTTCATCGTCAAGCCTTATTCTTTTTTGCCTGTCAACAAATAAAAATCCTTTGCCCAGCTCCAGTAAAAAATGCTGCAGTTTATTTATGATGGCTGTTTCCAGATCAGATTCAGAATAAAAATCTTTTTCCTGCAGGTCTAAAAATTCCAGTATATACGGGTCTTTTACCACATCGGCAGGCTTTCTGATTACATGGCCTTTTTTGCTTAGCTCTTTAACTTTTGCTTTATTTCTGCTTAATGCCAGCCGTTCAAATAAAGCGCTGTCATATTGCCTTTTGAGTTCTCTGATACTCCAGTTTTCAGCGGTTGATTCTATTTCATAAAATTTTCTTTCTATGGAATTTTCAATATTGCTTAAAAAAAGATAATGCGACCATGTAAGTTTAAAGGGAGATAAATTCAATTTCCGAGACACTGTCTCGGATTTTTGAATTGCTGATGATTTTGAAGATTTCCGAGACAGTGTCTCGGATTTTTGTTTTTTGCTGATGTACTTTATATAGTCATCTTTGTAAACCAGGTAAAACTTACGCATGTTTTCTAAATTATCAACAGAAAAACCACGGCCCAATTTTGCAGTGAGTTTAGCAGATAATTTCAGTAAAGTTTCTTTTGCATAAACAGCCCTGTTGCTGCCCTGTTGTTCATACTCAACCATAAGCCTGCCGGTATGAAAATACGTTTCAGTTAATGTAGTATTGGCTACAACATACAGATCCTGCCTGCTTTGCTCTACAAGTATTTTAATGTTTTTGAAAAGCTGTATGGTTGTAATCTTGCTCATGGGTGTATTAATTTTTACAACGCCTCTTCCAACACCGGTAATTCTCTTGGCGTATATTTAGCCACTTCATCTGCAATATGTTTTATATGATCTGGTGTGGTGCCACAGCATCCACCTACAATATTTACAAAACCTTCCTTAGCCCATTCTTCAATAATATGTGCTGTTTCGTGCGGTTGTTCATCATACTCACCAAAAGCATTTGGCAGGCCCGCATTGGGATAAGCTGATGTATAACAGCCTGCGATCTGGCTAAGCTCCTCAATATGCGGGCGCATTTCCGACGCACCCAAGGCACAGTTTAATCCTATACTGATGGGGTTGGCATGCATAACAGAAACATAAAATGCTTCTAAAGTTTGTCCGCTTAAAGTGCGGCCACTGGCATCAGTGATTGTTCCGCTTATCATTATTGGAAGCTCAGCAATTTTATTTTGGCGGAAATAATTTTTAGCCGCATAAATTGCCGCCTTTGCATTCAGCGTATCAAAAATGGTTTCAATCAATATAATATCTACACCACCATCTACCAATCCTTTGATCTGTTCGGTATAAGCAGCGGCAACTGTATCAAAAGTTACGGCTCTAAAGCCGGGGTTGTTTACATCCGGTGAAAGCGATAATGTTTTATTTAACGGGCCAATGGCACCTGCAACAAAGCGTGGCTTACCGGGGTCCTTTGCACTGTATGCATCTGCAGCATTACGGGCACATTTTGCCGAAGCCACATTTAATTCATAAGCCAGCGATTGCATATCATAATCGGCCTGGGCAATGGAGGTACTGCTGAAAGTATTGGTTTCAATAATATCGGCGCCGGCTTCCAGGTATTGTTTGTGAATTTCTTCAATGATCTGTGGCTGGGTAATACTCAGCAGGTCATTATTTCCTTTTACATCGGTATGCCAGCCTTTAAACCTATCGCCCCGGTAATCTTTTTCTTCCAGTTTATAACGCTGTATCATGGTGCCCATGGCACCATCAATAATGAGGATGCGTTCTTTTAAACAGTCTTGTAAGGTTTTCATTCGCTTTAATTAAAGATGAATAAAGGACAACTGTATAAGAGTGCACTTCAGCTTAGTTCAGTGTAAACTGCCAATGAAGCTGCACAATGGTATATTGCCTGGTTCAAAAAAAAATCACCATAAACTTTTAAACGAGAATCAATCCGGGAGAAGTAATGCAGAATTGCTTTCGTTTATTAGTTCGGTTTTTACAGGCTGAACAATAAACAAATCCGCCTGTTTGATACTGCAAATTTATAATAAGAAAGCCGTAACACAAAATGTTACGGCTGATTAATGAAAAGTACAGCGATTTCCTGTTTGCCTGAACAGTTATATTAATAGGGTTACAGTTGGTTTTTCATTATAATATGTTTAAGTGTTATTGCTTAAAATTAATTTAGCTATATTCTTAAAACTACATTTGCGGGTTTAGCGAATTGTTAGTTTTTAACAAACTGCAGTCTTTCATCTTTTAAGGGATTGTCATCTTTTAGCCTGATGCTGGCAATTGTTTTCTCTTCTTTAAGGTAGTCATCGCTGATTTTGCTGAAAAGGGGATCGGAGCCGAAATTGAGCGTTAACCGGCTGCTTGTTTCACTCCATGTTCCTGTTACATTACTGCTGCCGTTGGTGGCGGTTACCTGGCCTGCGGAAGAAAAAGTAAAGTTATAGCCAGTAAATTTGGAGGTCTCGTCTTTGCTATCCCAATAAAGACTAACCCGCCAGGTACCGGCCGGCGTTCCAGTTGTGCTAATAACCACATCATCACTTTTAGAACATGAGGATGATTGCAGGGTGGTAAATAATGTTACAAGTACTAATGCAAGGAAAAGGTTTATTCCTTTTGTTTTAAATGAATGTGTCATAATTGTGATGTTAGGGTGTACAATTTTGTTTACAGTGTAAATATGCACATCAAACACAAGTTGTAAAACTGAAATTGACTGAACCCGTAATTAATATACCTGAATAAGCAATTAATAAAAAAACCTCCCGGTTTATCGGGAGGCTTTTAAGAACTTTTTGTTCAGTGGTTGTCTGGTTTTGTCTGAATGTTGGATACTTAACTTCTGGTTTTCTTAGTGAATTGGATTTGGTCTTTTATGTGGATATTGGTTTTTTGTTTGATAATGTAAAAGTAGTGTGGCTGCTGTTATAATAAAAGTAAAAGGCATCCAATGCTGTGTTTTTAAAGCCGAACAGGTATTTTATGGTGCTGAACCCGAAAATGGCTTGCTGGTTGGCCTGGCCATTGTATCAAAACAAAAACCTCCCGGTTTATCGGGAGGCTTTTAAGAACTTTTGTTCAGTGGTTGTCTGGTTTTGTCTGGATGTTGGATACTTAACCTTTGGTTTTCTTTGGAATTTGGATTTGGTTTTTTAACTGGATATTGGTTTTTTGTTTGATAATGTAAAAGTACAGCGGCGGATGGTACCATAAAAGCGAAAGGCTTTCAATGGTTTGTTTTTAATACTGAACCGGTATTTTATGCTGCTGAACCCGAAAAACTTTGTTGGCCCCATGTTGGTCAGACGGTGCCGTCAGACCAAAACAAAAACCTCCCGGTTTATCGGGAGGCTTTTAAGAACTTTTTGTTCAGTGGTTGTCTGGTTTTGTCTGGATGTTGGATACTTAACTTCTGGTTTTCTTAGTGAATTGGATTTGGTCTTTTATGTGG
>JANNYY010000204.1:0-9313 GCA_031410355.1 Chitinophagaceae bacterium
TGCAATTTAAACGGGCTGTGAAAATACTAAATTTAATTACGTAAAATCAGTCGGTCATTACAAACTTTACCGGAATGGTATAATACACCGTTACATTTTCACCTTTAGCTTTACCGGGTATCCAATCGGGCATTTTCTTTAATACCCTCACAACTTCTTTATTATAGGCTTCACCACCATCAAGCACAGTTACAAAACTCTGCAGTTTACCATTATAATTTACCACAAACTTTATCCTTACACTTACCGTTTCTCCGCTTTTCAGTTCACCAGGTGTATGCAGGTTCTTTTCAAGGAATTTTCTTAAAGCATCCATGCCACCGGGGTAAGCTGGTGGCACATCAACATCGTTCATGTCCATTGGCGTTGATTTATCAATTTTGGGCGTATTTTTTTCCGGTTCGCCGGTACCGGGTTCAGTTGTAAAGGGTTCAACTAAAAACGGGCCTGGTTTTGCATTAACAATATTTTTGTTGCCGGTGATATCGGTTGGTAATATTGTTTTTATCGTATCTGATTTATCATTTTTTGCAACAACAACAATATTATTTGTGTGTTTTGTTTGATTTAACGGTGTTTGTTTTTTTTCAGGTTCAGTCAGTTCCCTTTTTTTCTCTGGTTCTTTTGGCCCTGTATCTATTTTTTTAAATTCCGGAGGAGGAATTTCGTAAGGTTTTGTAATTACCAGGTTTCCCTTTTTGGGCAAAATAATAAAAGCCGAAAATAGCATGGCAATGATAAACATAAAACCCAGCGCCAGTTTTAAACGGTTTGGATAAAACTTACGCAAATTGTAAGCTCCATATTCCTTATTACGTTTTTCGAAAATGATATCAAGGATATCAGCTTTCAAAATAAAATTCCTGTTCATATTATTGGGTTTTGAAGTGAAAGAATAAAATCAAAACCGGCGCCGTGTTCAGCAATAAGATGTGATAGTTTACAGATTCCATAAATAGGAAAGCTACAAAGGTAAAGCCGCAAGGGGGCATAATGGATGAATCGCTTTTTTCTAATACTGTACCCTTATGGCTTGCAGCTTGTAACTCAACGCTTATCTTTGCCACATGAAGATTTTAATGGTATGCCTGGGCAATATATGCCGCAGTCCGCTGGCAGAAGGTATTTTAGAGGCGAAGGCAAAAAAGGCAGGGTTGAATTGGCATATTGAAAGTGCCGGTACAAACGGGTACCATACCGGTGAGCCGCCGCATCCGTTAAGCATAAAAGTGGCAGCTGCAAAAGGCATTGATATCAGCAAACAAAGAAGCAGAAGATTTACAGCTGCCGATTTTGAAGAATATGATTTAATTTATGCCATGGCCCAGGATGTGCTGCATGATATGAAGCGGATTGCCCCCAATAATTATGATGCAAATAAAGTAAGGTTATTTTTAAATGAACAATTTCCTGAAGAAGTGGTAGATGTTCCAGATCCGTGGTCTGGGCCCGAAAGCGGCTATCATGAAGCATTTGAAATTATTAATGGCAACTGCGATTGCATCATAAAAAAATTTACAAAATAAGAACTCCCAATTCACCACTCACTACTCACGATTCATGAACAATAAACCATCAATACCACAAGGCACCAGGGATTTTTCGGCTGAAGTAGTAAGAAAGCGGAATTATATTTTTTCTGTTATACGGAATGTTTTTGAGCTGTATAGTTTTGAACCTTTAGAAACTCCGGCGATGGAAAATTTAGATACGCTAATGGGAAAATATGGTGAAGAAGGTGATAAACTTATTTTTAAAATTTTGAACAACGGCATCAACAACGAAAAAAATATTGAAAAATCGAAAGCTGGTTTCGAGAAACTCCTGGAAGGTAAAAGCAGCAGTGATATTACAGAACGTGCTTTAAAATACGACCTTACCATCCCATTCGCCAGGTATGTTGCCATGAATAATACCAAACTCACTTTCCCTTTTCGGCGTTATCAAATACAACCGGTTTGGCGTGCCGACAGACCCCAAAAAGGCCGCTACCGTGAGTTTACGCAATGTGATGCAGATGTGGTGGGCAGCCTTTCGTTATTGAACGAAGTTGAATTGGCCAATATTTATCACGAAGTTTTTATTAAACTGGAATTGACAAATTATGAGTTGAAAATTAACAGCCGTAAAATATTAGTTGCGCTTGCTGAATTATGTGGCGGTGCAGATAAAATGATTGACATTACCATAGCCATTGATAAATTTGATAAGATTGGCCTGGAAAAAGTAAAGGAGGAATTACAAGAGCGTGGATTAAATAATGAGCAGGTAAAAATTATTGAAAGCTACCTGAACATTACAGGGACTAATCAAGAGAAATTAACACAAATAAAATCTTTAATCGGTTCAATTGAAATTGGAAAGCAGGGAATTGATGAAGTTGAGTTTTTATTCTTACAAACAAAAAATACAAACCTCAGCATTGATTTTACTTTAGCAAGAGGATTGAATTATTACACAGGAATTATTTTTGAAGCCAAAGCACCCGAAGAAGTGAAGATGGGCAGCATTGGTGGTGGTGGCCGATATGATGACCTTACCGGTTTATTTGGTGTACCCAATATCCCTGGTGTTGGTATCAGTTTTGGTGTAGATAGAATTTATGATGTGCTGGAAGAATTGAATTTATTTCCACAGGATGTACAGGTTAGTACCAAGGCTTTGTTTTTTAATATGGGAGAAACCGAAAGCAATTTTGCATTTGGTATCATGCAAAAATTACGCAGCAGCGGCATTGCTTGCGAGTTGTACCATGAAGCAGCAAAGATCAATAAACAGTTTACTTACGCTGAAAAGAAAAATATCCCTTTTGTTATTATCATCGGCAGTAAAGAAATGGAAGCAAAAAGTTGCGCTGTTAAGAATTTAGCAACCGGCAACCAGGAAATTGTTCCTTTTGAAAATCTTGCAGATTATCTAAAAGCTTTATAAGCTTTCGTAAATAATTGCTGCCCCTTGCCCTACCCCTACACACATAGTTGCCAAGCCAAATTTAGCTTTACGCCTTTTCAATTCATATAGTAAAGTAGTAGAAATTCTTATACCACTGCAACCCAAAGGATGCCCCAAAGCAATGGCACCGCCATTTACATTTACTTTTTCCAGGTCCAAACCGAGGTCGTGAATACAGGCTATAGATTGAGAAGCAAAAGCTTCATTCAGTTCAATCAGATCTAAATCAGCAACCTGCAGTCCTGCCCTTTCCAAAGCCTTATTGGTTGCAGGCACCGGGCCAATACCCATAATTGCGGGATCAACACCAGCAACAGCCATGCTTATAATTTTTGCCATTGGCTGCAAGCCATATTTTTGTACAGCGGCTTCACTTGCCAGCAGCATAGCTGCAGCACCATCATTTATTCCACTGCTGTTACCCGCAGTTACTGTCCCGTCTCTGGCAAATGCCGGTTTTAACTGTCCAAGCTTTTCCAGGCCCGACAAACGCGGATGCTCATCTTTTTCAAAATCAAAAACATCTTTACCAATTTGTACCTGCAACGGAGTTATTTCATCCTGCCATTTATTTTCGGCAAGTGCTTTTTCATATTTCTGCTGACTGGCATAAGCAAATTCATCCTGGGCATGGCGGCTTATGTTCCATCGTTTGGCAACATTTTCCGCAGTTTCACCCATGCTGTAGGGGTAATACATTTCTGCAAGTTTTTTATTTACAAAGCGCCAACCCAAAGTGGTGTCAACAAGTTGTTGCTCCCTGCCAAATGCGGCTGCACTTTTAGGCATCACGTAGGGCGCCCTGCTCATACTTTCTACACCGCAGGCAATCATCAGCTCTCCATTGCCACAAGCAATGGCCCGGGCGCAATCCATAACAGCCTGCAGGCCACTGGCACACAAACGGTTCACCGTATTACCAGCAACCGAGGTTGGTAACCCCGCCAGCAAAGCAGCCATACGGGCTACGTTACGGTTGTCTTCGCCACTTTGGTTTGCCGCACCGGCAATCACATCTTCAATGGCATTTAAATCAATTGAAGCATTTCTTTTCACCAGCACACTTATTACATGCGCCAGTAAATCATCGGGCCTAACTCTGCTTAAGGCACCGCCATATTTACCAATGGGTGTTCTTATTGCATCTATTACGTAAATTGTTTGCATTTTATTTTTTTGTGTACCCAGCCTTAGAATCATTGTTCAGCTTCATTGGCGTCGCACTCTTGTACATTAAATCTTTATTCATCTTTATCCGTAGCAAAGATATGATGTCTATGGCTTCAAAATTTCCACCAACACATCATCATTGCCACCATTGCTGGTACAGAGATATACTTTCCCCGCTGGCGAAATACAAATATCTCTAAGCCGGCCAAACCTGTTTTTAAAAAATGTTTGCTGGCTAACAACCGTAAGTCCATCGCCGCTTAAAGTAAGCACATATAAACTGGCATCTTTTAAATTACACATCAGTAAACTGTTTTGCCAGGCCGGTATCAGGCTGTTGTTGTAATAGTCCATACCGCAAACGGCAATGGTTCTGTTGCCGCTGCTCCAGATTGGTTGTTTTACGTTATTAGCTGTACAAAATGTTATTTCGGAAGATTCATTACAGGGTCCATTCACAGTTGGCCAGCCATAATTTCTTTTTTTTTCAATGATGTTTATTTCATCTTCAATATTGGGGCCGTGTTCGCTTGCATACATAATGCCGTTTGCAACAACAAGCCCCTGTTGATTGCGATGACCGTAACTCCATACCGGTGAATTGGGAAAGGGATTATCTGCAGGGATTGTTCCATCAAGATTAAAGCGTAAAACTTTTCCTGAAAGCGAGGCCGGGTTTTGAGCATTGGGCTGTACAGATGCCTCACCTGTTGTCATGTAAATAAAAGGAACGGCTCCATTCGTTATCCAAAGCCGGGAGCCGTTGTGAATGCTTGATGCCGGAATATTTTCTATCAAAGTTTTTACAGGCCGCATACCTCCATTTTCAAATTTCATCTGCACCATTTTCTCCCGGTAATTGCCGGCATTATCATAATTATAAACCACGTAAAATAATCCATTAGTCAAAAAACCGGGATGTTGAACCATGCCCAATAATCCACCTTCGTTGTTTGCTTGAACATCATTGAGGTTTGATGAAAACACGATTTTGCCTGTCACGGGGTTTATCTTACTGATCTTACCGCCCCGTTCGGTCATCCAGATATGATCATCTTTTCCCCATAAAATTTCCCACGGATAGTTTAAGCCGGATAAAACCGTTTTTACTGAATCCTTATTTGTACCCATATTTCCATTTGATTGCACACTTGAACTACAACGGGTGCAGGAGTATGAAAGCATAAAAAGGGAAAAAGTGAAAATATAATACTTACGCATAGGAGAATATTTGTATGGAAGCTACAAATTTTTAGTCAATCCATTATTACCAGCGATGGAATGTATATAATTTCTGAAAATAGCTTTGCCGGCAGTACCTTTGCGGCATGTCTGAAGTAAAAAATATACGTACCTTAAGCCTTATCGAGTTAAAAGAATATTTTGAATCAATCGGCGATAAAAAATTCAGAGCCATACAGACTTATGAATGGATTTGGAAGAAGAGTGCTCAGCGTTTTGATGATATGAGTAATTTATCAAAAGAACTGAGGAATAAATTAGCCAAGGATTTTTCATTACCTGCCATAACGGTTGATACCAACCAGGTAAGCGGCGATGGTACGGTAAAATCAAGATTTAAAACCTTTGACGGGCATTTTATAGAAGGTGTTTTAATTCCTACTGAAAAAAGGCAAACTGCCTGTGTATCCTCTCAGATCGGCTGCAGCCTTAGTTGCAAGTTTTGCGCAACCGGTTATATGGACCGCAAACGCAACCTTAATTTTGATGAGATCTACGACCAGGTAGCCTTGTTAAATCAGCAAAGCGAAAAAGTGTATGGCACTAAACTCACCAACATTGTTTTTATGGGCATGGGTGAGCCGCTGCTTAATTATAAAAATGTTTTGCAGGCAATAGATAAGATAACTTCCAACGAAGGCATGGGTATGAGCCCAAAAAGAATTACGGTTTCTACTGCAGGCGTGGCCAAACAAATACGGCAACTGGGTGATGATAAAGTGAAGTTTAACCTTGCCCTTTCGTTACATGCCGCCACGGATAAAAAACGGGATGCCATCATGCCCATTAATGAAAGCAACAGCATTGAAGTATTGATTGAAGCGCTGAATTATTTTTATGAACAAACCAAAAACGACATCACCTTAGAATACATTTTATTTAAAGATGTAAATGATTCCATCCAGGATGCAGATGACCTGATAAAAATTTACCGCCAAATTCCAACTCACCTGATTAATGTGATAGAATACAACCCGATTGATAAAGCATCTTTTACAAAACCTGATGAAGATACTACCCCGCAGTTTACCGATTATTTGGCTAAGCACCGGGTTAATGTAAGGTTGAGAAGAAGCCGCGGTAAAGATATTGATGCTGCCTGCGGGCAGTTGGCGAATAAAAAGTCTGTTTAACTTTTCTTTATCGTTTCATTTTAAACCTCGTTGTTCTTTACAGGTCTTATATCTGTACAATTAAAAAATATATACATGAAAAAATTATTAATTCCCATTATAACCATATTTGCTTTAACAGTTACAGCAACCGCACAGGATAAAATGGGCAAAAAAAGCCATCATCAAAAACACCAAAAAGGAATGATGGCCAAACAATTGAATTTTACTGATGCGCAAAAGAGCCGGGCTAAAACAATTAATGACGACAGCCGCAAAAAAATGCAGGAGCTTAATAAGAATGAAAGCATTACTGTAAAAGAGCAACGTGACAGAAAAGCGGCCATTCAAAAAGAAAGAAAAACAAAAATGGATGGTTTGTTAACTGCTGATCAAAAAACCAGGATGACCCAGTTAAAGGCCGAACAGAAAGTTAAAAAAGAAGAGCGCTTTTCAAAGCATGTAGATAAAATGAAAACCAGCCTGAATTTAACGGATGAACAGGTTACAAAATTAAAAGCCCAGCGGTCAGGCCTGCAGGCAAAGGCAGAAAAAATCAAAAACAACGAATCGCTTAGCAGGGAACAAAAGAAAGAGCAGATGATGGCTTTAAAGACTGAAGCGAAAGATCAACATAATAACATATTTACTCCGGAGCAGTTAAAGAAAAAAGAAGAAATGAGGAAAAACCATAAAAGCAAAGCCCAGGTAAAAAAATAACGACCACCCTATCCAGTAACAGAGCCGTTCCCAAAAGGAATGGCTTTTTTTATGCTATATACCCAATTCAATCCTTGCATTTATTTAAAATAATTTCCCTTATCTCATTCCAGTTTTTATCAAAAGGTTTTAATCCTTTTATATCGGGGTCTTCGTTGGCATCCTCAAAATAAACTATACTCCGCCATAAAAAAAATAATTGGTCTTCGTTATATTTCTTTATGAACATATTTATCAACTCTTTCCATTTATACTTTTCCAATAAAGCATAAATATCAAAAAAATCTTTCTTTTTGCCTCTGCCACAAATGGTGTGCATTTTCATAGCAGCTATGTCTTCAACTGAATAATAATGAACATTATCATAGAGCAAAAAAGGATTAATCAGCTTTGCCGGCTCGTGTACAAAATCACATTTAATATTATTTATGTAACAAAATAACATCCTGCTGTTACTGTTTATAAACTGAAAAGTGATTGCTTTGCTGTCAGACAGCGTAATTTCCAATTCCCTCACATTAAATTCATCAGGTGAAAAAAAATCTAAATCAATGGATTGCCTGTGGCCTATCTGCAATGCCAGCGAAGTTCCGCCAGCGAGTGCAAACTTAGAAGCTATTATTTCTATAGAATTGATTTTTTTTAACAGCCCGTATGTTTCTTCATTAACTGTAGTAAGGTGAAGCATACAATTCATTTAAAGGCACATTAAAATAATTACTGCAAAAATTCACAGTTTTTTTATCCAATGACTTACTGCTTTTTATTGCTGTGATGATTTCTTCATTTGAGTAAATCTTTAATACTAGATAAAAATCCTTTAAAAATCCTTTACTCAATACCCGTTCTATAATGTATTTTTTATACTTTTGTAAATCAATCATTTCTATGGGCGTATCCCAAAATAAATATTGGGAAAAAGGAAATTCTGCCGTAATAAGTTTCTTGTTTAGAAATTCAGTGTCAATAAAGCTAAAATAACTGTTCATCTTTTTAAATATGAGATAAGCATAAAATTAAGCGTTAATTTTCAAATACTTACCTTTGCCTTTCACTACTGTTGTAAAACAGCAAAATCACTTCAAAACATGAGCCAGTCGCCATTCCAGAAATTTGTTCCCAAAAAGAAGAACAGTGTAATAAAAGAAGAATTTCGGCAGGAAAAGAAAAAATACCGTAAAGAAAGAAATGCTTTTTTTGATAAGAAAAAAGAAGAAGAATACCAGGCCCGGCAGGCAAAAAAAGGCGGTATGGCTTCTAAAGCAGCAGATAATGCAAAAGGCCAATTGGCAATCAGCAATAAGCAATTGGCAATTGATAATGAGCAATCGGAAATCGGAAATCTAAAATCTAAAATCAGCAATAAGCCGGAAATTATTAAGCCAAGAGGAGCAGCAAAAACACCGCATCAAAAATCCGCAAAAGCAGTAGCAGCCAATGATAATGCACCAACAGGCATTATGCCCTTGAACAAATTTATGGCGCATTGCGGCGTATGCAGCCGCAGAGATGCAGTTGAGTTTGTAAATGCAGGCAAGGTTAAAGTAAATGGTGAAGTTGTAAAAGAACCCGGTTATAAAGTTGCCGAAAAAGATGAAGTAATTTATAATGGCAAAAAATTATTTGTAACCAAAAACCTTGTTTACATCTTACTAAACAAACCCAAAGATTATATTACAACAACCGATGATCCGCAGGGAAGAAAAACAGTTTTGCAATTAATTAAACAGGCAACAACGGAAAGGGTTTATCCAATCGGCAGGTTAGACAGGAATACTTCCGGTGTTTTACTGCTGACCAATGATGGTGACCTTACGCAAAAACTTTCTCACCCGAGTTACGAAATAAAAAAAATATACGAAGTAAAATTAGATAAGCCGCTTACCAAGGCCCACTTTGATAAGATTGTTGATGGCCTTACACTGGAAGATGGCGAAATACAAATTGACAGCCTGGCTTATGCCGACAGCAAAGACAAATCCATCATTGGTATTGAACTGCACAGCGGACGCAACCGCATTGTGCGCCGCATATTTGAACACCTGGGCTATGATGTGAAAGGATTGGACAGGGTGATGTATGCCAGTCTTACCAAAAAAAATGTAGAGCGCAGCAAG
>JANNYY010000205.1:0-2832 GCA_031410355.1 Chitinophagaceae bacterium
GTTTACTCCGATTCGCCTTTTATTACGGTGCCACAGGGCGATGTGAACCTGCTGCCACTTGATGCAGGCGGTTCGGGATTAAAAGACCTGGGACATAACGGAAGTTATCTCGTGTACAGGCAGATGGAAGAACGTGTAGATCAGTTCTGGACTTTTGTGAATGAAAAAACCAAAGAAGCAAATGGGGCTTTAAATGAAGCGGAAAGTATCAAACTGGCATCTAAAATGGTTGGCCGCTGGCCCAGTGGAGCACCGCTGGCTAAATTTCCTGATACAGATCCGGGAGGAAAAAATACCGATGATAATTTTGGTTATCAGCCCGATGATGTACTGGGACAAAAATGCCCCTTTGGCTCACACATACGAAGGTGTAATCCCAGGGATGCATTTGAGGATAATAAATCCAAAAAATCAGTCAGCCTTTCAAATAAACACAGGATACTCAGGCGTGGGCGCTCTTACGGCGAACCGCTGGTTAGCACACCAACCGATCACCATCCGCAGGATGAAATTGGTTTGCACTTTATGTGTTTTAATACAGATATTTCTAACCAGTTTGAATTTATTCAGCATACCTGGTCTAACTTCCCCAGGTTTCAAAACCTGTATAATGATCCTGATCCGCTGATCGGTGTTTCGGATGTTGAGCATACAGAAAAAATAACCCAAAATTTTACAGTACAGGACAACCCGATCAATAAAACGGTTACCGAACTGCCGCGTTTTGTTACAATTAAAGGAGGAGCCTATTTTTTCTTTCCATCAATAACCGCACTTAAATACCTGGCTACAATATA
Source organism: Chitinophagaceae bacterium (assembly GCA_031410355.1). Taxonomy (GTDB): domain Bacteria; phylum Bacteroidota; class Bacteroidia; order Chitinophagales; family Chitinophagaceae; genus Ferruginibacter. Next base: position 798 of record JANNYY010000205.1, read on the forward strand.
AAAAGGCCTAACCTGAGGTATCCCTTTTGGAGTTACTCACCTTAACAAATAAAAAAGCCCCGCTGTAAGCAGGGCTCAATTTCAAATTTTATTATCAGGTGTTGCTGTTCTTAATATTCAGGTCAGTGCCTCCCAGCGCATCAATCAACGCTTTGTATTTGGCGGTTATTGCTGCGGGCTGTTCTTTATCATTTAATGTAAGTTTACCTTTTGATAAAGAAAGAGAAAAATTATTTTTTTCAATTAATTTATCGGCAACTAATGCGTCAATAAGCTTATCTGCAGGTAATTTCAGGTTATTGGCATCAGCAGTAACAGTTAAAGCTGTTGTGTTTGTGCTGTCATTTTTTATGACTTGAATTTGTTGCGTAATTTTTGGAGGCATTACATGCTTTGCAGTACCATACATAGCCGCAAGGGTAGGAGCGATAACCAAAGAAACGATTGACATTAATTTAATAAGAATATTCATTGATGGTCCTGAAGTGTCTTTAAACGGATCGCCTACAGTATCTCCTGTAACAGAAGCCTTATGTGGTTCCGATTTTTTGTAAAACATTTCACCATTAATCTCAACACCTTTTTCAAAAGATTTTTTTGCATTATCCCAGGCACCGCCTGCATTGTTCATAAACATACCCATTAACACACCGCTTACTGTTGCGCCGGCTAGAAATCCACCCAAAACTTCTGGCCCAAAAGAAAAACCAATAATTAAGGGAGATAATAAAGCGATAGCTCCGGGTAACATCATTTTTTTAAGCGATGCTTCTGTAGATATGGCTACACATTTTTCATACTCAGGTTTGCCTGTACCTTCCATTATACCGGGGATTGTACGAAACTGGCGGCGAACTTCTTCAACCATGGCCATGGCAGCTTCGCCAACAGCACGTATGGCGAGTGAAGAAAATATAAAGGGGATCATACCACCAACAAACAATCCTGCTAAAACAGGCGCTTTGTAAATGTCAATACCCTCAATACCACTTATACCAACAAAAGCTGCAAACAAAGCCAAAGCTGTAAGCGCTGCAGAAGCAATGGCAAAACCTTTACCTGTTGCTGCAGTAGTATTACCGACTGCATCTAAAATATCTGTTTTTTCACGTACATCTTTTGGCAGCTCACTCATTTCGGCAATACCGCCTGCGTTATCAGCAATAGGCCCAAAGGCATCAATAGCCAACTGCATTGCCGTTGTTGCCATCATACCGGCAGCAGCAATAGCCACACCGTATAAACCTGCACACCAGTAACTCATGTATATGCCTGAAGCTAAAACTAAAATCGGTAAAAAAGTACTTTCCATACCCATTGCCAAACCACCAATGATATTGGTTGCATGGCCTGTGCCCGACTGGCGAACGATTGTATTCACCGGGCGCTTGCCCATGGCAGTATAATATTCTGTTATCATGCTCATTAATGTACCTACGGCCAAACCTACCATGATGGCGCCAAAGATGCCGTTCTTTGTGAACTCATGTCCACGAAGTGTCATGGTATCGGGCATTAAATAATTTACTAAGAAATAAGAAGCAATGGCAGTTAACACAATGGAACCCCAGTTACCCATATTTAAAGCTTTTTGTACAGGAGCAGTACTTAAACCGGCGGTTTCACTAATCCTTACAAAGAAAGTTGCAATGATGGAAAATAAAATTCCCATGGCTGCTATCAGCATGGGTAAAAGGATGGGGGACATGCCGCCAAAATGATCGGTCATAGCATTTGTTTCTCTACCTAAAACCATAGTTGCCAAAACGGTTGCTACATAAGAACCAAACAGATCGGCACCCATACCGGCAACGTCACCTACGTTATCACCCACGTTATCGGCAATAGTTGCAGGATTACGGGGATCATCTTCCGGAATACCGGCCTCTACCTTACCAACCAGGTCAGCCCCCACATCGGCAGCTTTGGTATAAATACCGCCACCAACACGGGCAAATAAAGCGATTGACTCTGCACCCAATGAAAAGCCGGTTAAAATTTCTATGGTTTTCTCCATTTCGTGGCTGTTAACAGC
>JANNYY010000206.1:0-1521 GCA_031410355.1 Chitinophagaceae bacterium
ACCATTCATCCGTACAAAACAATTATATACGGGATGGCTTTTGGGCTTACAACAACGGGCAGGAGTTAAAAAACCCCGGCCTGTTTGCAACATTTATCATCCGTATTGATGATGTTACCAAAGCAGTTTTAGCGGGGGTAAGCAACAGCTTAAATGAAAAAGAAAGACAGAGCCTGGTTGATAAGAACCTGGCTGCTTTAAAAACCAGTTCTAAAAAAGAAAGCTACCAGGATATCTTCATCCGCCCTTTTTTTGATGCCAATAAATATTACCTTTTTGTAACAGAAACTTACAAAGATGTACGGTTGGTTGGCGCTCCGCCTTCTTCCATTGGTAATTATGGAAAAGATACCGACAACTGGATGTGGCCCAGGCATACCGGCGATTTTTCTATGTTCAGGATTTATGCCGATAAAAACAATAAGCCTGCTGAATATGCTGCTGATAATGTGCCTTACAAGCCAAAGCGTGCTTTAAATATTTCTTTGGATGGTGTAAAAGAAGGTGACTTTACGATGGTGTTTGGTTTTCCCGGCCGCACCAACGAATACCTGCACAGCAGCGCCATTGAGCAAATTGTAAGGATTAGCGATCCTGCTAAAATTGCCATACGTACCAAAGCACTAGCTGTAATTGATGGTTTTATGCGTACCGATGAAGAAATAAAAATTCAGTATGCTGCAAAGTATGCTTCTATATCAAACGCCTGGAAAAAATGGCAGGGCGAAGTGTTGGGATTAACCAAAACAAATGCTGTAGCAAAAAGAAAAGATTATGAAAGCAATTTTGCAAAAATTGTATTAAGTAAACCCGAATTCAACCTGGCTTATATTGACCTGCTGAAAAACCTTAAGCAGGCTTACACTGATATTGAACCTTATGGTTATGCACGGGATTATTACAATGAGATTATACCAAGAGTTGAATTATGGGGCATTGCTGCAGATATGAACTCGCTGCTTACCGCTTATTCAAAAGATGAAGCAGCTTATAATAAACGTAAGGCAGAAGTATTAACCAAATTAGAAGAAACTTTTAAGGAATATAATGCCACCGTTGATAAAAAATTATTTGAGGCATTGATGGAAATGTATGTAACAGATCAGAAGGCTGATTATATCTCCCCGGCTTTTAAAACTATGCTTACAGAAAAGGGAAAGTCATATACTTCCCTTTCAGATGCAGTTTACACCCAGTCTTCATTTACATCATTTGATAAAATAAAAAAAATACTTAACGGCAGCACTGCGGAAGCTGTAGCTGCCATTAAAGCAGATATTGCTGCACAGTTATATACCGATATTTTTAAAACGTATATAAGCAATGTATCGCCACAACTGAATGCCATGCAGGCAAATATTAACGGTTTGCAACGCACTTATATGCAGGCCCAGATGGATGTGTTTACCAATAAAGCTTTTTACCCCGATGCCAACAGCACTTTGCGGGTTACTTATGGCAATGTAAAAAATTACCAGCCCAGGGATGGCGTAAAATATGAATTTCAAAGTTATATGGATG
>JANNYY010000207.1:0-1707 GCA_031410355.1 Chitinophagaceae bacterium
CCGTAAGTTATAATGCTGATATCATCGCCGCTGGTAACCAATCTTGCTTTACCAATTTCTACTTCATAATACTCAGCAGGCACGGGGCCGCTAACGCTGCGGTACAAAGCTTTGTGTTCAAAATATAAAACAGGATTTGGATCATTGATGGCGGCTATCAACAATCCTTTTGCATCGGCCGCTGTACTGGGGTAAACCACTTTTAAACCGGGTGTATGTACAAACCAGGCTTCATTACTTTGGCTGTGAAACGGCCCGGCACCCACACCGCCACCTGTTGGCATACGAATGACCACATCAGCATTTTGTCCCCAGCGGTAATAAATTTTTGCAAGGTTATTGATGATCTGGTTAAAACCCACCGTAGCAAAATCGGCAAACTGCATTTCCATAATGGCTTTGTATCCTTCCAGGCTTAAACCCAGTGCAGCACCAACAACAGCACTTTCGCAAATGGGGGTGTTGCGTATTCTTTCTTTGCCAAATTCCTGTACAAAACCTTCGGTAATTTTAAAGGCGCCGCCGTATTCTGCAATATCCTGCCCCATTAGGATAAGATTATTATGTTTCTTCATACTCATCCTTAAGCCATCTTTTATTGCATCCACGAAACGTTGCTCGTTGTTTGTTGTTCGTTGTTCGTGTGCAACATCAGCAAACTGCTTTACTGACCACTCACCACTCACGACTGACGGTGCATACACATCATCCACTTCTTCATCCGTATCTACAACCATCGGCTTTGCCTGGGAGCCAATTTTTAATTCCGTTTCTATATAAGATTTTGTTTCAGCTTTAATATTATCTACCTGTATTGCTGTTAAAATATTTTCATTAATAAGATATTGCTCATAATTTTTTACCGGGTCTTTCTTTTCCCATTGCTCAAACATTTCGGCAGGTACATATTTAACACCGCTTGCTTCTTCGTGTCCACGCATTCTAAAAGTCATGCATTCTATTAAATATGGTTTTTGATTTTTGATGCAATAATCTCTTACGCCTTTAATGGTATCGTACACCGATAAAATATTATTGCCATCAATCTGTATTCCTTCCATGCCGTAACCAATGGCTTTATCAACCAGGTTTTTGCAGCGGTACTGTTCACTCACCGGTGTACTCAAACCATAACCATTATTTTCAATGATGAAGATGACCGGCAGATCCCAAACAGCAGCAATGTTTAATGCTTCGTGAAAATCGCCTTCGCTGGTGCCGCCATCGCCGGTAAAAGCCAGTGAAGCTTTTTGTGCTCCACTTAATTTATACGCCAGTGCCACACCATCTGCAATGGCCATTTGCGGACCCAGGTGCGATATCATGCCGCAGATATGATGCTCTTTGCTGCCAAAATGAAAACTTCTTTCCCTGCCTTTACTGTATCCTTCTTTATTACCCTGCCATTGCATAAGCAATTTACTCAGGGGCATTTTTCGGCTTGTAAAAACACCCAGGTTACGGTGCAAAGGCATTATCCATTCATCAGCCTGCATAGCCATGGTGGCACCCACAGCAATTGCTTCCTGGCCAATACCGCTGAACCATTTGCTTATTTTACCCTGCCGAAGCAACAGCAGCATTTTTTCCTCAATCATCCTGGGCAATAAAATACTTTTGTATATAGAAACCAGTTCGCTATTGGTTAATTCTTTTTTATGGAATTGCATACTTCTTTTTTGGATGTACAAAAGTAATTGAATTTGC
>JANNYY010000208.1:0-3965 GCA_031410355.1 Chitinophagaceae bacterium
GATGATAAAATAGAAGGAGTTCAATGGATTAAGTATCCGTACTTTAAAAAAAAGTATATGATATTCTATGACGATCCTGATTGGGATTGTGAAGTTGATAAATATGGAAATCCAATTAGAGAGTAAAAATCACTGAAACACCTTCTTCAAATACGCCGCATTAGCCCCATAATTATATTTTGTATCAGAAGCTTTCTTAGCATCCCGGCTGCGTTCAATAACCAGCCAACCGGTATAACCCATTTCATCTAAGGTCTTTTTTACTTTGTACATATCAATCTGTGGGTCGTTCTGTAACCAAACACTGTCTTTGTTGCTGGCATGTATCATACAAATTCTATCCTTGCCTAAAATCTTTAATTCACTTATCAGGTCACGTCCTTCCTTTAAAGGATTGGAAAAATTGAAATAAATTTTTATGGCCGGTGAATTTATTGCTGCAAGCAACTGTACTTCTTCCTTTGCAGATAATGCTGTTTCAATACCAATCACCACGCCTGCATCCTGTGCCATTTTACCAGCAACCTTTAACCTGGCAACAACAGAATCTCTTACAGCCGGAATCTTTTTTAGATCGCATTGAACACCTAATGGCAGGAAAGCAGTCTTTACATTCATCAGTTTCATGGTAGCAATACAATCTTCAATGCTGCGTTTGTATTCTTCCCTTCCGCAAAAGGATTGGGCATAATAACCGGTCATAGCCAGGGAGAATATTTCTACATTATTTTCTTTAGCGGTTTGTAAAAACTTATTCCGCACCGAATCAATCAGTAACTGATTATCAAAAGTTGGCCGGGTTCCCAGGCCGCCCATATCCACTTCCACACCATCGGCTTTTAATTGTGCAGTTAAAGTAATGGCGCCAAGCTTCTGGCGTTTTAATAACATCAGGTCAATCAATCCAACTTTGTAACGCTGGTTGGTTTTGGCTTTTTGTATTTCCTCAGCAAATATTTTTTCCAGGTTTTCAAAACCATGTATTGCATTTGCAGGAAGCAGTTCGCCTTTATCGCCAAAAACATACATGGCCTGTTCGGGTTCAATGGTAATTTTTGATTCGTCAATGCGGCCCGAATCATTTTGTATGGCTTTGATATTTAAGTTTAAATATTTTGCCATGAAATTATACAACGGTATGCGTTTGGTAATTCCAAAATCATGTTTATCGTTTGGCAGGTGCACATTCTGTACATCATCTTTTTTACCATACCAGCTATACATTTTTTGCAGGTAAGGGAAATCATGCTCAGGCATTTTATCTGTCCAGTCGCCGCCATCGCTGATAAGTAATTGCGGCCTGGGAGCAGCCATGGCAGCTATTTCTACATTATCAGTTCTGCCACCGCAACTGTGAATATCCATACCGCTCTCACAAGGGCAACCTCCATAGAAATAAGAACTGATGGCAACAACCGGTGCTGATACTTTTATGCGATCATCTAAAGCGGTCATCAAAACAGTATGACTTCCGGCACCGCTGCCACCTGTCATGGCGACACGGTTTGTATCTGCATCTTTTTGTGCCAGTAAATAATCCAAAATGCGAATGCTGCCCAATGCCTGTATCGTCATCGCTAAACTATGGCGATGGTCTTCGGTTTTAAATTGCAATAATGATTCGCCCCATGCAAACAGGTCATAACTGAAAGCCATGGCACCCATTTTTGCAAACGCAGCGCAACGGTACTGGCAATCGGCACGGTAACGTTGTTTTTCCCAATGCCCATCGGGATTTAAAATCACCGGAATCTTTCCTTTGTATTTTGCAGGCTTGTATAAAGAACCATTGATCCAAAGGCCGGGTAAAATTTCAAGAGCAATATTTTCAACCGTATAGCCATCAAAATTTCTTTTAGGTGTAATGATGGGTTTGCTATTTGTTAATGCAGGTAAGTGTGTTAATTGTAAAGCTTCTTGCAGGCAGGGTTTTAATTCAGCTTTTCTTGCTTCCCATTCTTCAACGGTTTTATACTGTGCTGCAATTCTATCCAATTCTGCCCAGCCATCTGCAGGCTGCCAGCGGTAATATTCATACACACTGAGTTTATATTTTTTATCGCCTTCCTTTTTTACTTTTAATTCGAGCGGTGTTAAAATACTTTCTAAAGTTACTTCCACATCGGGGCGGTATTTCCAACCGGCATAGGTTACTTTTTTATTGGCAACCATGCTGTCGGTAAATTTTATGGTGACGCCGTATTTTTTTTGAACATCGTTGAGGACTTCTTTGAGTGGTTTGGCGAATTGATTGTCGGTGTTAGGTTGCGAAAGTGCATTGATCCACGAAGGCACTAAGACACAAATGAGCAAAAAGGTTTTCACGCAAAGGCGCAAAGGGGCTAAGGCGCAGTGAAGTGTGGCATAAGAATTTTGCGTTCTTAAAAACTTTGCGGCTTTGCGTGGATAAAAAGCTGAATAAAGAAAAAAATGTACAAGAGTGCCCCGCTTAATGCGGGGTAAACTGTGCCACCGAAGTCCAACAGAATTACAATGGCTGGGCCCAAAAGAAAAAAAATTATTCATACAGCAAGTTAATTAAATAGCAGCATCAAGTGGATATTTCGGCAGCATCAGTTGTTCTGCATCTACCGGTTTTATATCCAACCTTTCGCACCATGTTGTAAAACTATCATGTATCTCATCCAGGGTTTTCTTTTGCCCTGGTGTTAATTCCAAAGCTGTGGCACGGCTGATGGTACGCACCGGCAAACCTCTTTTACGCAAAAAATATTTTGCACTCATGGGGTAAGCAATATGTATCAGCGGATCCACACGGCTTATCTCGGCCTGCAGCCATTTTACTTCATCCTGCTTTGCAACATCGGTTGCATTGTTCACCATCCAAACCAAAATCTCCGGATAAAAATTTCCGCTGATTGAGGACATACCTTTTGCACCCATTTGCAAACTATACATGGCGTTGGGAGAATGTGCATCAAAAAATTCGAGGTTGCTGTTGGTTTCTTTTACAATATCAATTTTAGCTTTCACTTTTTCCAGGTCAATGGAAGTGTCTTTATGATATACCAAACGGTTTGACGACAACAAAGTTTTAAAAGTATCTGCACCAATAATTCTTTTGTAAGGCGCCGGGCATTCATACATACCCAAAGGAATATTGCCGGTGAGTTTAAACATGCGGTCGAAATTTTCCAGCAGCACATCATCACTATCCTCTACATTGGCATAATGCCCGGTGATTAATATCACCGCATCAATACCAGTGCTGTAGATCTTTTTTGTGAATTCTGCTTTGTCGTAAACCGACAAACCAAAAGAACCGGTTGCCACAACCGGCACACGCCCGTTTACGTAGCGCACAATATGTTGCGTTAATTCCAGGCGCTCATCTTCGGTAATGCTGTACATTTCGCTGCTGAGGCAGTTTGCGAAAAAACCTTTCACACCGGCAGCCAAATAAAAATCTACTAAATTACTCACTACATCCAGGTCAACTTTGGCTTTCAGGTTGAACGGTGTTATCATCACCGGAACAAATTTATTTGTGTTCATTATCTTAAAAATTTATGCTACTATATTAATTAATGTGCCAATACCTTCAATACTGATGGTTATCACATCTTTACTTTCCAGGGTGAAATCATTTTCCGGTACCAGGCAGGTTCCTGTCATTAAATAAGCACCATTTGGAAAAGTACATTCCCTGAATAAAAACCCAACCAGTTCTTCATGTGTCCGCTTCATCTGATCAATCGTTGTGGAAGCTTCGTACATTTTTTCTTTATCTCTTTTTATTATGATTGCTATAGTTGTTGAAGGTGCAATTGGCATTTCTGTCACCAACACACAAGGCCCAATCGCCGCGCTGCCATCGTACATTTTTGCCTGTGGCAAATACAGCGGATTCTCCCCTTCAATACTACGACTACTCATGTCGTTTCCAATGGAATATCCAACTATTTTACTGGAAGAATTTACTACCAGCACCAGTTCCGGCTCGG
>JANNYY010000209.1:0-5623 GCA_031410355.1 Chitinophagaceae bacterium
TAAATTAGACATCTTAAAAAAGAAATTTCCCCTCGTAAAAATTCTCAGCCGTGGTACACAAATTAAATTAAGCGGCGCTCCCGAACAAATTGAAGGTGCAAGAGAAAAAATTGAACTTATCTTACAATACCTTGAACGAAATGGTCACATGAGCCCCAATTATTTTGAACAGATACTGGGCGGTGATGATGAACGGGCGGTAGATAATTTTATGGACCGCAACCCTAATGATGTGCTGGTATTTGGCCCCAATGGTAAAACCGTAAGGGCACGTACTGCCAATCAAAAAAGAATGGTGGAAGCCTGTGATAAAAATGATATTCTCTTTGCCATCGGCCCTGCGGGTACCGGTAAAACCTATACAGCCGTTGCATTGGCAGTAAGGGCGCTAAAAAACAAATCGGTTAAAAAAATAATTTTAACCAGGCCGGCAGTTGAAGCCGGTGAAAGTTTGGGTTTTTTACCCGGCGATCTTAAAGAAAAAATTGATCCTTATTTACGGCCATTATACGATGCATTGGATGATATGATACCTGCTGATAAGCTTGGTTATTATATGAGCACACGTACCATTGAAATTGCCCCGCTTGCTTATATGCGTGGCCGCACTCTTGATAATGCTTTTATCATCCTTGATGAAGCCCAGAACACAAACGACCTGCAGATAAAAATGTTTTTAACCAGGATAGGGCCCAGCGCAAAAGCCATCATCACCGGCGATCCCACACAAATTGACCTGCCTAAAAACCAACAAAGCGGTTTATTTAAAGCCACCCGAATTTTAAAAAATGTTGAGGGCATTGCACATATTGAACTGGATGAAGAAGATGTGGTAAGGCACCGGTTGGTTAAACAGATCATTAAGGCATATAATAAAGATGATCTAAGAATAACAGAGGCAAAAAAGGGTGATGCAAAATAAACTTACTAACCTTGAATATACGGAGGCAGTTCTGAACTGCCTCTTTTTTATACGCGGTATTGCAGGGGGTTTGGCATAAACTTCATTTTAAATAAAAAATTAAACAGAACCCGGTAAAATAAAATTAATTTTAAGCTACAAATTAAAAAAACAATTTTATGAAAAAAATACTCTTTGCAATCTGCTTAATAACAGTTTTCTTTTCCTGTAAAGAACCTGCTACTCCACCAACCGCAGTGCTGGATGGTATGTTTACGGCTATGAAGAATGGCAATATTGATGAAATGAAAAAACACATTTCAAAATCAGACCTTGCTATGCTTGATGCCGCAGAAAAAATTATGACCAGTGTTGATCCCGAAGGAATAAAAAAAATAAAAGACAGGATGATTGCTGAATTTAAAACGAAGGCAAAAGATATTACCTACAGCTTTAAAAACGAAAAAATTGATGGCGACCATGCAACTGTTGAAACCATTATAGTAAACAATAGCCCTGACAGCCTGGATAGCGAAAAAACTGCTACACATACATTTGAACTGGTGAAAGAAGATAATGCCTGGAAAATAGCATTATCCAAGCCAGGAAATGAAATGTTTAACAGCATGAAGGGAAATATGGGCGCAAAAAAAGAAGATTTAAAAGGCGGGATTGAAAAATTGAAACAAATGGATCCGGATTCGCTGAAAATGCTGATAAACAAAGGCCTGCAGGCCCTGGATTCTTTAGACAGGAAAAAGCAGCATTAGCAGGCTTAACTGAAAAAATAAATCGAAAAATAAAAAATAAAATTAATTTTACACTCCCGTCCAATAACCCCAAACGGACGGATTTAACTTTAAAAAAATTAAGTTTATGAAAAAATTATTAGCAGCCGTATTTGCTTTTTCTGCCCTTTACATGAGCAGTTGTAACAGCACAGGCGGTGATCCTAAAGCAGTATTAACCAGTTTCTTTGATGCTATGGCAAAAAAAGATATTGCCGCAGCCCGTAAATTGGCGACGGCCGACAGCAAAAGTATGTTTGACCTGATGGAAATGGGTATGAAAATGAAAGACACGATGAACGACCAGGGAATGGACCAATTTGATAAAGGCAAAATGGAAATAGGCGAAGCAAAAATTGATGGCGACAAAGCAACCGTAAATGTAAAGGAGATCAAGAGTGGCGAAGCTGTAAATTTTATTTTAAAAAAAGAAAGTGGTGCCTGGAAGGTTGCCATGGATATAAATACAATGATGAGCATGGGTGCTGACAAAATGAACGAAAAAGGCATGCATTGGGAGGAGGATGATGGGGAGAAATTGAAAGACCAAATGGACAAATTTAAAAACATGCCTGCCGATTCGCTGAAAATGATGATGGAAAAAGGAATGCAGGCCCTGGATTCTATTAAGAACCAAATGGAAAAAAAATAACCTTCAAAATATTTAACAGGGCATCCAGGTATTTACCAGGATGCTTTTTTTTGCCTTTATGTAAAGATGTTTAACTTTAACCATGATTAAAAAATACCTGACCTTGTTCCTCCTTGCTGCAGTAGTTTTCTCCTGCAATACAAAAACAAAAAAAATACCGGTTACCGATGTTGAAGTGGCCAGTGCCTTTATCCGTAATTTATTAGATAATAATTTTAAAGAAGCTGAACAGTATCTTTTAAAAGACGAAACCAATGACCAGATATTTGAACGGTTTAAAAAACAATACAGCGAAAAAGATAAAGCCATACTTGAAAAATATAAGAATGCAGATATTATTGTAAACAACATCAGTTATGTAACAGATAGTGTATGTATATTTAATTACAGCAACAGTTATAGCCTGGCCGATAAAACAATTTTAAAAGTGGTAAAGCCTGGTGGTAAATGGCTGATTGATCTGAAATATACTTTCTCAGGAAATTTATAAACTGCGAATGCTTAAAAATTTATTACTTGCAGGCTTGGGTGGAGGGATCGGTTCTATACTCCGTTACACTGCCAGCCTTGTAATTAGTTCAAAATATTTTCCCTGGCCTACGCTTACTGTAAATATCATTGGCAGTTTTATTATAGGAATTATATTTGCCCTGAGTATTAAGGATGAAAATTTTTTAAATACCTGGAAATTATTTCTTGCAACCGGTATCTGTGGCGGGTTTACTACGTTCTCGGCTTTTAGCATAGAAAATATGGGAATGCTGCAAAGTGGAAAAATTGGAATGGCATTTACTTATATTGGGCTTAGTATAGTGCTTGGAATTACTGCCGCTTTTTTAGGGTACTGGTTGGTGAGTCGTCAGTGGTGAAACGGGAGTCGTGAGTGGTGAGCCGTGAGAGGCGAAACGTGAAGCGTTAACTTTAAACCCTAAACTACTAAACTCCAAACTACTAAACATGTACACACTCCATCCATGGCACGGCGCACACTACGGGGATAATTCCCCGCAGGTAGTTAATGGCCTTATTGAAATTCCGCAGGGCTCCCGAACAAAATATGAAATAGATAAAGAAACGGGCTTGCTAAAATTAGACCGTATCATCTATTCATCTTTCCACTACCCCATTAATTATGGTTTTATTCCACAAACATTAGGGCTTGATGGCGACCCGCTTGATATTTTAGTAATGTGCAGCGAAAGCATACAACCACTATGTTTGGTAGAGGCTACAGTTATTGGCAATATGCAGATGATTGACACAGGTGTGGTTGATGATAAAATAATTGCCGTAGCGGCTAAAGACCCAGGCGTAAATTATATTACCAGTGTGGATGAACTTCCCAAACATTTTATTGCTGTACTCCGCAATTATTTTGAGCAGTATAAAGTGCTGGAAAATAAAAAAGTGGAGATAGATGAATTTCAACATAAAGAAGCAGCCTATAAAATAATTGAAGAGGCAATCGCTTTATATAAAACTACCTTTACAAAATGATCATTAAAAAGAAAGTAATGGATATACAAACTATACTTATCATAATACTGGTGGGCATTGCAGCCGGCATTTTAGGTGGCCTGGTGGGTGTGGGAGGTGGCATTATTATAGTGCCTGCATTGGTTTATTTTATTGGCTTTAGCCAAAAAACCGCACAGGGTACATCACTGGGTTTGATCATGCTGCCCGTTGGTATTTTAGGCGTATTACAATATTACAAACAGGGGCATGTTGATTTCAGGGTGGTGGGTATGCTGGCCATTGGCTTTTTAGCCGGCAGTTATTTTGGAAGTAAAATTGCTTTAAGCTTGCCCCAGGAAACAGTTAAAAAAATATTTGCATTGCTCATGATCCTCATCGCAGTTAAAATGTTGTTTTTTGATAAGCCCAAAAAAAACAGGGAGGAAACTAACCTGCAACAAAAAATAAACGGCAACTCAAACCAGTCCTCAATAAATATGAATGCCGGTAACAGCAGTTGATCAGGTATATCTTTTAATGATCCGCAGCCGTTGGGTACGCTGGCCCGTATCGGCATCAACAATTCCTTCATTGTCTATCTTATCAATCCGTACTTTACCGGCAGCGTGAATAATTTCGTATGCATTTAGTAAAATACCAACATGAATAATTTCCCCTTCTTCATTATCAAAAAAAGCAAGGTCGCCACAATGTGCCTCCTGTAAAAAACCAATCAGCTCGCCCTGTGTGGCCTGTTGCTGGGCATCTCTTAATAAAGGAATATGTAGAAATTTATAAACAGATTGGGTAAAGCCGCTACAATCAATACCAAAAACAGATCTACCACCCCATAAATAAGTTGTATTTAAAAATTTAAATGCCAGTTGCTTAATGGTTTTGGCATCTTGTTTTGCTATAGCAGGGTCCCAAACATTACCTGAAAAATGTACCGTGTTTTTGCGCCAGAAAACATGGCCGCTCTTCATCGCAGTTAATGAGCTTCCAAAGGGTACCCACATCATGTGCCCGTTATAATCAACTTCATTAACCCAGTCGGCGGTTAAATTATTTTCTTCAAGATAATAGTGTGTATCATCTATTTCCTGGAAATGCGATTGGCTGCACCATCCGGTATAGGCATCGGCTTTATTTACAATCTTTACCCATCCATTCTTTTCAACAATGGTAATAATGCAACATTCTCCAAAAAGCAACTGGCTTACCATTTCCGATCTATGGTCTGGTTCAATCCGCACATTGGCTACAGGTACACAACAAACAGCATAACTCATGTTTTCTTTTTCGTTACATCTAAATTATGAAAATTAAAGTAAGTTTACAGAAACAAATAAAATGAATGTGCATTCAGCTAAAAAAGTAATTTCAACATGAGGCTGTTTAATTATATCAGCATCACCCGGCGAATATATAAAGAGATAAAGGTTCAAAAGCAATTCAACAAAGACTTTCTTATCCCCTACCTCGATCAACTCGAAAAAAAATATGAAGGGAGATTCCAGGATGAACAAAAACAAAAGATCCTTAACTACTATGGTTTGTTCATCACTTCTTTTTTATGCAGCAGTTATAAAAGATTACAGGGTAAAAAACTTACGGATGATGAAAGAAAAAGAGCCACCCTCTTTGGTATTTTAACGCCTGTGGGTGATGACCTGTTTGACGAAGATAAACTCGATATAGAAAGCATTAAAACCATAACCTACGATCCCCAAACCTATACTGCAACTACCTTTTCGGCGCATGTAGCAAAAGAGATACAGTCATTTTTATTACAGGATGTGCCAAATAGAACAGCTTACCTGC
>JANNYY010000210.1:0-5112 GCA_031410355.1 Chitinophagaceae bacterium
TAAGGGGTGTTAACCCAAAACCCCAAACGCCTAACCCAAAGCCCTCTTTGCCCAGATGGCGAAATTGGTAGACGCACTGCCTTCAGGTGGCAGCGTTCGTAAGGATGTGCAAGTTCGAATCTTGTTCTGGGCACTGGCCTCCCGAATTAAACGGGAGGCTTTTTCTTTTGGATGTTTTGGTATATTGCAGTTGGTACAGGTTTGTGTTGAGTATTAAGACAGAAATGTACCAGCAGTATTGGAAATACAAATGTTAGCAGCCATTTATGACAACCTTACATAACAATAGCATCATCCGAAATGCAATAATTGATACTTATTCGAGATGGACTGCTTTATCCGCGACAAGATCTGGTAGTCCTCTAAAATCAAGAAAAGACATTTATTCATTGCTTATGAAAGTTGACTTTGCAGAAATTTTAGTAATCAGCCGACAAATAACAAAAGTAGAATTTAATAATTGGCATAAGAAAAGTGCTATAACAATGAATAAAAATCAACCTTCAATGCCAATCGGATGGACAACAAAACTCATCAACGTTTACTTAAAGACCATGGTATATGTTGGGCAATTAGGAGGTAATGAATTAATTATGCACATTCACCCTCCAATTGACAAAGGACTTTTGAGTGGTTTACAAGAAAAATTTCAAAATGATAAAAGTATATTGGAAATAATTAATTTCAACACTCTAATTAAGGACATTAAATCTTACAACGACTATGTTAAAATTATTGAAGTAATGGAACTTATTGCTAAAAGAGAAAATTGCATGCTAATAGAAGTAGAGCAATTTTGGAAGGGAACGGAATTCAAAGAATACAAAGGCTGGTAACATTGCAAAATACGGGCGTGACAATAGAACTTCGGTTTTGTTCGCTATCAGTACCAGTTTCGGCGGACGTAATTCAGTTGGGCTTTGTTTGTTAGTTTCATCTTTTGTATTTTATTGGACTGCGGGGCGGACGATTTTCAAATTCCACCCTGAGGTAAGTCTTGGGCGTTGGCAAAAATGTTTTGGGAGCAATCATCATCTAAAAAAAGTTAGGTAGCTTTGGTTAAACGGTTTATAAAATGACTTATACTGACAAACATATTGTTGAAACTTACACGGGTCTTTTTGAAGGACTTAGTTCAATAAGTAAGATTGAATTAATTGAAAACCTTTCAAAATCACTGAAAGCCGATAAAAAAACCCGGGAATCGAACTTTTACAAATCCTTTGGTGCATTTGCTTCCTCTAAATCGGCAAAAGAAATAATCTCAGATATTAAATTAAACCGGAAATTCATGAAGAAAGAAATCAAATTTTAATGCAATATCTTCTCGACACCAATACTTGTGTTTTCTTTCTCAGAGGGAAACTTAAGTTAGATGAAATAATCAAAGAAAAAGGCATAGACAATTTTTACATTTCTGAAATAACTATTGTAGAGTTACGCTTTGGTGCTGAAAATAGTGACAATCCTTCAAAATCTCATAAGGCTGTTGACGCCTTTTTAAATGGGCTATCTATTATTCCTATATTTGGCTGTATCAGACGTTACGCCAAAGAAAAAGTACGGCTTAGAAAGCTTGGCAAACCTATGAACGACGAATTTGATTTACTCATAGGTGTGACTTCTGTTGAAAATAAACTCACATTAGTTACGGACAACACAAAACATTTTGAAAATATCTCCGGAATTAAATTAGAAAACTGGTTTAAACGTAAATAACACTTCTGCTATAAGGTTTGCCGCAAGTCTGGCGGATCGGAATGAAAATCGGCTTTTGTACTACTATCAGCTATTATCTGGTTTGCAACAAATCTAAAACAACATTGTATAATTTCAATCAATGCACAAAACCTCCCCCAAAATATACCTCTACAAACGAATCGTTCAGGCAAAACTTTTCATTGATAATCACTTCAACGATAATATTGACCTTAATAATATTTCTGACGAAGCCTATTTTTCTAAATTTCATTTTATCCGGTTGTTCAAAACAATGTATGGCAACACACCTCACCAGTATTTAATAAAAGTGCGGATAGAAAATGCAAAAGAGCTTTTGCAAAAAGGAGTTTCTGCTGCTGACACCTGCTTTGCTGTTGGGTTTGACAGTGTGCCTTCTTTCACCGCCCTTTTTAAAAGGATCACAAAGCTTTCCCCATCTGTATATCAACAGCAGTTTAAAGAACGGCAGGAACAAATTCAGAAAGTTCCGTTGCAGTTCATCCCCAATTGTTTTGCCCACCAAAAAGGCTGGACAGAAAAAAAGCAATTTTGAAGAAGTGTTTTAAAAGATCATGGCTGACTTTTGCCGTTCAAAACAAAATAGTTAAACAATGATCACAAAATTAAACCACGTCAGCATTTTTGTTCTTAACCAGGACAGTGCTTTTGAGTTTTACGTTAATAAACTCGGCTTTAAAGTAAATACCGATGCAGCCATGGGCCCAGGTATGCGCTGGCTTACTGTTTGCCCGCCGGAGCAACCCGAACTGGAAATAACCCTGATGGCCATTGAAGATGGAATGATGTTTAAAGACGGGGCCGCAGCACAAATGAAAGCACTGGTGCAAAAAGGCACATTTGGCTTTGGCGTATTTGAATGCCACGACCTGAATGCAACCTATGAAGAGTTGAAGGAGAAAGGTGTTGTTTTTAAAAAGCCACCAACCAAAGAATTTTACGGATACGAAGCCTTATTTGTGGATGATTCAGGCAACTGGTTTTCTTTGGGAGAGAAAAAATGAAAATGACAGGGTGGGCATGCTGCTGACTATACAACTTATTTCAGTTAATTTTGTTAATAAACAAACAGCTAAAACCCTTTCATGAACAAATATTATTTTATCCTTTGCATGGCTATTGGAATATGCCTGCAAACAACTGCACAAACCTATAAAATAGATACCGCAACCATCAGCTTTGAAAATAAGCTGAGGCCCTGCTTTACGGTAAAATACGACGCATCGCCCAAGACCGTAAAAAAGGCATGGGATGATTATTTTAAAAAGACCTACGATGTAAAAGTAAAAGGCATTAGTTTATTAACCAATAAAGAAGTAATTACAGCAACCGATGTAATCATCTTACCCATTTCTGATAAAAGGATGAACATGTATGCCAGTGTAATTGAAGCACCGGGCGAAAGATCGCAGTTAAGTTTCTTTATGGCTTTTGGGTATGATTTTTTTATTGGTGCCGATAATTATGCCACTGAATTTGCAGGCATGAAAAAAATACTGAATGATTTTAGTATGGAGTTTTTAACGGACTATTACGGCTCGGAAGCATCAAGGGTAACCAATGAAATAAAGAGCCTTGAAAGAGGTATCAAAAAAAACGATAAAGATATTAAGCAGAATATCCGCAAAGCGAAAAAGAAATCAAGTGAGGTTGCCAGTGGCATGGATGCAAAAAACACATCGCTGCAAATGGAGAATGATCAGAAAAGAAATAAAATTACTGAATTGAGTAAGGAGATAGAGACAATAAAATTGAAACAGGCTGGTTTAAGCAGGAATTAATTTAAAAATATACTGTTACTCAATACTGGCATGGAGTTACCGAATAGCGTTGTACAGGTTATTTAGTTGCATAAATATTTAGACCGGTCTGTTATGGAAAAAGTAAAAAGAGTTTTGATAATGGGTGCAGGTTTTGCGGGGCTTAATCTTGCCCGTAAACTTAACAATAAAGGGTTTGAAGTTTATTTAATTGATAAAAATAATTACCACCAGTTTCAACCCTTATTTTACCAGGTGGCAACAGCAGGGCTTGAACCGGGCAGTATCATTTTTCCATTGCGCAAAGCTTTTCAGCATTATAATAATTTTCATATACGCATGGCGGAACTGGTTGAAATTGTACCTGCCGAAAATAAGATCATCACCATAGAAAAAGAATTCAGCTACGATTACTTAGTTATTGCAACCGGTGTTACCACCAATTATTTTGGCAACGCAGCAATTGAGGAAAAGGTTATTCCCATGAAGTCGGTTAGTGAAGCTTTATACATGCGTAACCGGTTTTTGCAAAACCTGGAAGATGCGTATTATGCTGATGAGGCTGAAAAAGAAAGGTTAAGAAATATAGTGGTTGTGGGCGGCGGTGCTACGGGTGTGGAAGTAAGCGGTGCATTGGCAGACATGCGCAAATACGTGCTGGCAAAGGATTACCCTGAACTGGATTTTTCTATAATGAAAATATATTTGATTGAAGGATCGCCAAATTTACTAAGTGCTATGAGCGGCGAAGCACAACAAAAATCCAAAGAGTTTTTAGTAGAGATGGGGGTGGAAGTGATAACAGAAACTTTTGTAAAAGGGTACGATGGTAAAACCGCATTACTCAGCAATGGTGAGCAGATTGCAACCAATACCTTAATATGGGCAGCGGGTGTTACGGGTAATAAAATAAAAGGTTTGCCCGAAGACATTTTGCAAAAAGGAAACCGCATAAAAGTTAACCGCTATAACCAGGTGCAGGGCTTTGAAAATATTTTTGCCATTGGTGATATTGCATTTATGGCAACCGAAAAATATCCCAATGGCCATCCGCAGGTTGCCAGTGTGGCTATTGACCAGGGTGGATTGCTGGCTAAAAATTTATCGGCCCTGAAAAACAATAAACAACTCAATCAGTTTGAGTATAAAGACAAAGGCAGCATGGCCACGGTTGGCCGCAAAAAAGCAGTGGTTGATCTGCCGCATTGGAAATTCCAGGGTGTGTTTGCATGGCATACCTGGAACTTAGTTCACCTCTTTTCCATCCTTGGTGTAAAAAATAAACTCATCATTTTCATTAACTGGGCATGGAACTATTTTTCGCCCGATCCTAACCTGCGTGTTTTAATAAAGCCATTTGTAAAAAAAGATAAAGCATTGTTAGATAAAGAATGATTACCATTTTTTATCAAACTGATCACAGGTAAATTCCCGTCACCAATGCTATCATACAAATTATGGTGAGCCATATCAGCAGCGGCATAATAAATTTAAACCAGGTCTTAAAGCTGATATTAACCATTGCCAGCGATGGTAATATGAGCCCGGTAGGTGCCAGGAAAGACATGAGGCACATACCATACATGTAAGAATTCACGATTTCCCTGCCCGG
>JANNYY010000211.1:0-5330 GCA_031410355.1 Chitinophagaceae bacterium
AATTCATTTTAGCATGGGCAACCCATTGCTGTAATAGTTTTTGATTTGTGAAGGAAAGAACAGCATTTTCATTATAGTTATGATTGCATATAACGTAATTGTGAAGCCGTTTATAAAGATGTTTGAAAGGTGCATGAAGAATTTCTTCCCAGCCGCCCTGGTTTACAACAGTAAGCTCATATTCGGCAAAAGGAAAGGGATCAAGTTTTTTTTTTGTTGCCCGGTGTTTAAACAGGCCTCTCTTATTTGGTAATAAATAAATATTGCAGCCCGCTTCTTTAAGTTTGTGTATGCGGTCCTGTTTTTCTTCCCAATCATAACAGCCAATGCCAACTTTATAACTATGTTTACTCATCCACAAAGCTGTACGATACCACATCTCTTCGCTGCCGCCCCAGGCACTGCCATTCATAAGTGATAAAAAGAAAATAGATCTCATCAATTTTTTTCAAATACCACTAAAATATTTCTGCCCTCAATTTTATCCCTGCTGCTTTTTATATAACCCTTGTAAATAAAATGGGGAATCAATGAAAGAAAAAATGCTTTAATCGGATTTGTTTTTTTTGTATGATTAATTTTTACAGATATCCAATGCTTCATTTCGCCCAGAGGTTCTGTAAAAGAGTTGGTGTTTTTTATTGAAAATATATTTTCTAAATTCTTAAAAACAGCTTTGTTCCAAAGCCCGGCATGGTGCGGCGGTAAATTCAACGTATGGTAATCGTCCTGCTCAAATAAATAGGGATTGTTGTTGGGGACGGCAATGATCATTCTGCCTCCTTTTTTTAAAACCTGTAAAGAAGCTTCAATAAACGATTTGATATCTACAATATGTTCAAGCACCTGGAAATTACAAACCACATCATATTCTTCAGCATGTTTTAGGCTGTGATTCTGTATGGTTTCATTATGAATAACAGTACCTTCCTGTGTTGCTTTCGCAGCAGCGGCTGTGTTCAGTTCAAGGCCGGTAATATCGTTAATGTTATTTTTTTTGCAAAGCCTGATAAAGAAACCGTCCCCTGATCCTATTTCTAAAATTTTATCAGCTGGCTTAAGAAAATCAAGTGCCAGCGGATGCTCCCAGCGATTGTCCTGGTAATACCAACTGTTTAATTCATTCAGGTCCTGGTAAAACTGATCATCGCCATAAATAGTAAAAGGATAATAAAACCGGTAGCCGGTATCATTGCACTGGTATAGCTCAACTTCCTTTACGCCTTCAAAAAAACGGGAGGTATCCACCCTTGTTTCTTTTGTGTAAAGCGCCTTGATCTTTTCAATATCAAAACTTCTTAACAGGGTAATATTATTGCTGTATGTAACCGGACTTTTTAATTCCATAATTATTTTTTTCGGGCAACCACAAGGTAGTTTAAGGTCCACCAGTCATCAAAATATTTTTTGTCAATACGCAGTGCAATATGATTCAGCAGCCAGGTTAGCCTCAGTTCCATAAAAAGTATTTTCAGCATTTTTGAACGGGCAGTTTTAAATTTAAAGGTTGAATAAACAGTATTGATGAACATTTGAAATGTGGCCGCCCATTTACCACCGTTTGCTTTTATATAAACAATTTCAAAACCGGCTTCTTCAAAAAGTTCTTTTAAGCCATGTTTGGTCAGGCGGAAAAAATCGTAAGGTTCTTCATGTAACTCCCAGGTAAAAGGTACGGTTAATATCATTTGGCCACCCGGCCTTAACACCCGGTACGATTCTTTAATCATGGCGTGATGATCGTACACATGCTCCAGCACCTGTGTGGCCAGTACGGTATCAAATGTATTGTCTTCAAATTTCAGATCGGTTGCCAGGCAAATTACATCCACCCTGTTTTTATCGCTCTGTATTACATCACAACCGGTTTGTGTTTTTGTTTTAGGATTGTACCATTCTTCATAAGGCTTGTTACCGCAACCCAGGTCAAGCAGATCGCCGCTGGCATGACTTTTTATGGCTTCATCAATGTCTTTTAATAAAATAGATAAATGAATATAGTCAGGCGCCTTTTTTTTAAGTTTTGTGCTGCTGAGGCGTGGAATATTTTCCTGTCTTGACATGTATTTATCGTTTGTTAAGTATTGATGGCAAAGTAAGGTAAAAAATCTTATTTCAACCTGTAACTGTAACAGGGTCTGTGTATCAATTGAACCATATAGGCAAATAAAGCACAATAGTAAACCACATAGATCTATGTGAAGCAACTATGTTTCTATGCGTCTATGTGGTTCACAATAAGACATACATAATGTCTGAATATGTAGTTTACCAAATTAGCAGGAAGTATAAAACCCTATTTTTGCAGCAATAAAATTCTCCAGCCTGAAAATTCCATCCAACATAAGCAATTACCTGCAGCAATATTTTGATAAAATATTGGTTATTTCTGTTCCCCGTTTTACCGGCAGGCACGAAAGATTAAAACAAACCCTGGAGGGTTTATCTTATGATTTTTTTTGGGGCGCTGATAAACTGCAGTTAAATTACGATGCAGTAAAAACGGATGGAACTTATGATGAACAAAGGACTAAAAAGTTGCAACGGCAGGGCAAAGCATTGAATTTGGGAGAAATTGCCTGTTCACTTTCGCACCGGAATTTATATGCAGCGATGATTGAAAACGATTGGAAAAAAGTACTGGTACTGGAAGATGATGCGCTGCCTGTTTTTGAAAACCTGGATGATTTGCCTGCTGCCATACAGGAGTTGCCCGTAAACTGGGAATTGGTTTACCTCGGTTATTTAAAACATGAAAAGGTTACAGCAGCACTAAAAGCAAAACAGTTTTTTTACCAAATACTCAGTTCCATTGGATTGATGGCATGGAGTTATAAAATGGTCAATAATCTTTTGCCAAAACCATATAGCATACACTTAAAAAAAGCAGGTTTTCACGATTGTACACATGCTTATGCCGTTACGCTGGATGGAGCTAAAAAATTACTGGCAGCTCAAACGCCTGTGGTTTACCGGGCCGATGATCTTTTATCTGCAACAATTATGAAGGGAGAACTGAATGCCTTTGTAACTGAGCCTAAATTTTTTGACCAGGAAATTTTTCACAATGCTGCCATAACTTCCGAAGTTAAATACTGATCACATTTTATCAACCAGATCCTGTAAATCTTCGGTAAATTCCGGATCAATAAAAATTATCAATTTATACAGGCTACTGCATCGCATCTATTTTCCTCTTCAACGCTTCAGCCATTTTTTCATTTATTTTTTTCAGATCTTCATATTGCTGCAATGCAGCTTCCTTATTGTTTAATTCAGTATAACAAAATCCTGAATAAAGTATGGCCACATCAATTACCGAAACTGCCAGGTTTTTTTTAAACTGCTCAATGGCTGCAGCATATTGTTTGCTTGCATGGTAAGCGTGGCCAAGTTCTCCGTAAGCAGGCCGGTAATTATTATCAATTTCAAGGGCTTTTACAGCAAACGGAATAGCTTTATCATATTCTTTTTTGGCGTTGTGTGTCCAGGCCAGTGCATAAAAAATTTCTTTGTTTGTACTGTCTAATTTGGCGGCGGCATTGTAATAAAAAAGTGCCGAATCAAAATTTTGCCTTATGTCCCTGTAAATTCTACCCATACCTGCAAAGGCTTCAGCATATTTTGGGTTAATAGCCAGTGCTTTTTTAAAGTTGATGATACTGTTATCTGCATTGTTCGAATTCAGGTAAATATTGCCCATTTCAACATAAGCAGAATCAAAATTCTTTTTAAGCGATACAGCTTTGGTAAAAGCAGTTAAAGCCTCAGGAAATTTATTGTTTTTCTTGTATTCTAATCCGGTTTTGTAAAAGTAGGCTGCGTTATACATTTGTGCATTGGCGGCAGAAAACGACAATAAAAAAATAAACACGGGTAAAAATTGTTTCAACATAAATCACTTTTTACTGCAAATTAAAAACATCTGTAGTTTTTTGCCCTATTAAAATCGTTAATTTCTGTTAAACAGATGTTTCTCTTTATTCCTGCTGCCTTAACTTTGCTTACAAGATGAAATATATTTTCAACATATTATTTTTAATTATTTTCTTTTGGATTTTTTCTGTTACAGCGCAGGCACAATGTGCGGTGTGTACCAAAACTGCTTTGCAAATGGGCGAAAAACCGGCACAGGGGCTCAATGCCGCCATTTTGTATTTAATGATGGCCCCCTTTGCCATTGTAGGTTTTATTGGCTACCGCTGGTGGAAGGGGAATAAGAAATATGAGGAGGAGCAGTGAGCAGTCTTCAGTTTGCAGTTCTCAGTTTGCAGTTGACAACAGTTTACTCGTCACTGCCAACTGCCCACCGCCAACTGTGGACTGCTGATCAGTAATATTCTCTAATAAAAGCATATAAATTAAAATCCTTCCCGGCTTCTTCAATCTTTTCTTTCAACATCGTTTTATCAATCGCCGTCATTTTCTTTTGTTGAATAAGATAAAAAGCTTTTTCGGCCAAAAGCCAGGATCTTTTTTCGTTATCTTTTACCTGGCTGAAGGATTCAGTAATTGTTTTCAACAATTCAGCAATACCTTCTTTTTGCGATGCAATGGTTTTTATTACCGGCACAGGCATGGTATGGTTGTGAAAAGCAGGCGCCAGCATCAGCCTTAAATTTTTTACAAAAAGATCGGCGCCGGGCCTGTCGGCTTTATTTACAACAAACACATCGGCAATCTCCATCAACCCGGCTTTCATGGTTTGCACTTCATCGCCGGCTTCGGGCACAACTACAACAATGGTAATATCGGCCAGGCCTGCAATTTCAATCTCACTTTGCCCTACACCAACGGTTTCTACAATTATATAATCAAAGCCTGCCAGCTTCATTAAATCGCTTATCTCAATAATTTTTGGATGCAAACCGCCTAAGGAACCCCGTGTGGCCAGAGAACGGATAAAGACTTTCGGGTTATTGTACCATTCGCTCATTCTTATGCGGTCGCCCAGCAGAGCACCTAAGTTAAAAGGCGAAGAAGGGTCAACACAAATTACCGCAACTGATCTTCCTTCATGAACCAATAAGCCAATCAAGGCATCAACCAGCGTGCTTTTGCCAGCGCCGGGCGGGCCGGTAATACCAATAATGGGTGTTTGGGATGGCGGTAGTTGCTGCAACAGCTCTTCATATCCGGTTACTTCATTCTCAATATAAGAAATGCAACGGGCCAACGTTTTGGCATTGCCCTGTTTAATTTCATTTATCTGTTGCTCCCACATTAAACAAATTTCAATTTTCTAATTTCAAATACCAAATTAATTAAGTTTACAACTTTGCCAAAGTTTAAAACTTTGGCAAAGTTTGCCATGCTTATTGTTTCTTTGC
>JANNYY010000212.1:0-8501 GCA_031410355.1 Chitinophagaceae bacterium
TTATGATGTAAACCTGGCTATTAATGCAAAAGATTTTATTGTGCTTAATGCGCCAAAAGCTATTAATACAGAGCTGTATGGCTATGCCGTTGCTGATATAGATATAAAAGTTACTGGTAATTCTGTATCGCCAAACATAGATGGAAATATTGCCATAAAGGACCAAAGCAATATAACCATTATCATTCCGGAAAGAAGTTACAGTAAAGATGAAGGCAAAACTATCGTAAGGTTTATTGACCGGGATACTTTTGATATCAATCCCCCGGTTATTCCTTTTGTTGAAGAAAAAGAACCCCGTTCAAATTTTGCCCAATTTCTTAATTATAACCTCAATATTGAATTACAAAAGAATGCAACTTTAAAAATTATCATTGACCCGGTAACAGGAGATGAAATTAAAGTTAGTGGTGATGCATTATTGAATGCAGGGGTTGATCCCGGTGGGCATTTGGTACTTGCAGGTATTTACGAACTGGACAATGGCCACTATCTTTTTAATTACCAGTTTCTGCAGCGTAAGTTTATTTTAGAAAGAGGCAGTATCATTTCTTTTGCGGGAGAGCCCATGCGTGCCATGATGAATATTACCGCAACTTACACGGTAAATACTTCGGCACGTGACCTGCTGGGCAACGAGGTTGGAAGTGTAAACCCGCAGCTTGCCAATTCATTTAATCAAAAAATACCGTTTAAAGTAAAACTTTACATTAGTGGCGTACTTAGCAAACCCACTATAAAATTTGATATACAATTACCCGAAGAAAATGCCGTGATCAACAGCGAGCTGAGAACAACAATAGAAAATAAACTTGCACAAATAAGGGGCGATGAATCTGCAACCAATAAACAGGTTTTCTCCTTATTATTGCTGGGCAGGTTTGTTGGAGAGCAAAGCAGCGATTTCTTTAAAGGCAATGGCGACGATTTTAGTGATATTGCCCGCCAGAGTGTTAGCAGGTTTTTATCATCGGCCTTAAATGAAATAGCCGGCAACCTGTTAAAGGGCGTGGATATTGACCTTAACCTGAACACCTACCGGGACTACAACAATGGTGGCAATGCCCAGCGTACCGACCTGAATGTGGCATTAAGCAAAACATTTTTGGATGACAGGTTAACCATAAGCCTGGGCAAGAATTTTGGTGTGCAGGGGCAGGATGCGGCATCAAAAGCCAACAGCAATTTTATACCCGATATTACCATTGGCTATAAACTTACAAAAGACGGAAAGTATTTATTAAAAGCATACCGTAAAAATCAATTTGAAGTGGTGCTTGATGGTTATGTTGTAGAAACAGGTGTGGGATTTGTAGTTACACTCGACTATGATAAATTCAACGAATTATTTGTACGGAAAAAGAAAAAGTAGATTTAAATAACAACAATGAAGGGATTGTATTTTTTTGCATTTTTACTTTTAGTGGCGGCATCATCCTGCAGTGTGCGGCGTTTTTTGCCGCCTGGCGAAAAATTATACAAAGGGGCAACAGTTAAGGTTGAAAAAAACCGGGATGTAAAAAATACAAACCGGCAGTTAAGCAAATATGTGAGGAAGGCTGTAAGCCCACGCCGCAATAAATTTTTATTGGGACAGCCTTATAAGGTATGGTGGTGGTATGTATTGGGTGAACCTGATCCGGATAAAACAGAAAAAGGCCTGCGTTCTTTTTTAAGAAAAAAATTAGGAGAAGCGCCGGTATTAAGCAGCAGGATAAATGCCAAAGTAACTGCAGAGAACATACAGGCTTTTTTGGAAAACACAGGGTACTTTCATTCCACAGCACAGGGCGATACAGTAAACACAGGTTACTTTACAAAAGCGATATACACAGTTAAATTTCAGCCTCAGTACCATATTAAAAGTATAACCTGGGTTAGTGACAGTTCTGCGCTTTTAAAACTGCTGGAAGAAAAACAAAAGAATGGCATTTTAAAAGTTGGCCAGCCTTACCGGTTAAGTGATATCAGTGCAGAAAGAGACCGGCTTGACCTTTACCTTAAAACAAAAGGCTATTATTATTTCAATCCCGATTACCTGATGGCTTACGCCGACAGTACGGTTGGCAACAGGCAGGTTGACCTTTATTTAAATGTAAAGAAGACAATACCCAAAGAAGCCATGTTTCCTTACAGCATCAACAGGATCACTGTTTTTCCGAGCTATTCATTGGTTTCGGAAAAACTGGATACAAGTACTGCGGGTGCGATTAGATACCAGGGGTTGATCATAAAAGATTCTGCCAAAAAATTTAAACCCCGGCTTTTTGGGGAAACCATTACTTACAGGCCCGGCGATATTTACAGCAGCCGTGATCAAAATTCAACATTAAACCGTTTTATAAACCTGGGTGCTTTTAAATTTGTAAAAAACCGGTTCGAAGCCGTTAAGGATACAACCCAACACCGCATGAACGTTTATTATTATCTAACCCCTGCTAAAAAAAGATCGGTGCAGGGAGAGGTATCGGCATTTACAAAAGAAAACAGTTCGGTGGGTGCACAAATTAGTATTAACTGGAAGAACAGGAATGTTTTTGGAGGAGCTGAATTGCTTAACATTAAAACCTACACGGGATTTGAATTTTCCATTTCAGATTCGCTTCGTAACAACAACAGTTACCGTATTGGAGGCGAAGCCAGCCTGAGGATACCCCGCTACGCAATTCCTTTTATAAGGGTGAAAGAAAATAATTTTTATCCGCCCACTACAAATTTGGTAATTGGGTACGAGCTGTACCGCAAGCAATTATTTTATACCAAAAACTTATTCCGCTTTCAATATGATTTTACCTGGAAAAAAAATATACGTACAGAATATACCCTGGCGCCGGTATCAATCAGTTATTTGTATGCTAACAGTATAACCGATACTTTTTTTAAACAGACGCTTGTTTCTCCTGCGCTTTTACTAAATGTTTATTCCGAAGCGATACTGGGCAGTTATTTTTCTTACACTTATAATAATGGATTTGGGAAGCGTAAAAACAAATTGTTTTTTAATGCAAGTATCGACGTTTCGGGCAATGTTGCAGGGTTAATAACAGGCGCAAAAAGATTTAGGGAAAAAACAATATTCAATACACCGTTTGCACAGTATGTAAAAACTGATTTTGATGTGCATTACACCCGTACACTTTCCAACGCATGGGATTGGGCAAACCGCTTACAGGTTGGTATAGGCCTGCCTTACAGCAATTCCCGGTTGCTGCCGTTTGCCAAGCAGTATATCATTGGTGGTTCCAGTTCTGTCAGGGGTTTCAGGGTGCGTAACCTGGGGCCCGGTACTTATAAACCCACTGCAAATGACCAGCGTTTTTTTCAGCTCATTGGTGGCGATTATAAATTGCTGGCAAGTTCCGAAATACGGATCCCGGTTACCGGCAACATCAGCACAGCAGTATTTCTGGATGCTGGGAATATCTGGACAAAAGACACATTGATGTTTGGCCCTGCCAGTAAATTAACTAAAACCTGGTTTAAAGAAATTGCAGTAGCTACCGGATTTGGAATACGGTTTGATGCCAATGTTTTAATAATAAGAGCCGACCTTGGAATACCTTTGCGAAAGCCCTATTTGCCGGATGGGCAAAGATGGGTATTAAATAAAATTAATTTTGGAAGCGCGGCATGGCGTAAAGAAAACCTGATTTTAAACATTGCACTGGGCTTACCGTTTTAAGCCCTGCATTTAATACATACATTTTTGAAAAAATTTATAAAGATATTACTCGTTGTACTTGGCTTTGCCATAATTGGCGGCTGGTTTTTTTGGCAGTATTATAAAAAGGGTATTATTAAAGATACTATTGAGACTGCCATAAACAAAGGCACTGATAGTTTGTATTTTATTCATTACGACAGCTCGTTCATTGATGAAATAAATGGCAATGCTTCTTTTTATAATGTAACGCTGCAGTCAGATTCTTTACAAAAACAACTGGTAATGTATGATACCGCAGCGGCGGCTACGGTGTACAACATACAGGTAGATGAAGTATCTATAAGAGGAGCTAATATTCCGGGCCTTATCAGCAACACATCTATTGAAGCCAGGTCGATACTCATCAAACATCCTGTTGTGTATATCATCCGCTCCGGAAAAAAAGAGAAAAAAGTATTAAACAGCAACGACAGCCTGGTTATTTATGAAAAGCTGTTGGGTAAATTTAAAAGCATCAATGCAGATGAAATAATAATAGAAAAGGGCAATGTATTTTTTTCGGATAAAACCGGGGAGCCGCATTCTGCGCTGAAAGACATCAACATAAATTTAAAGAAATTCAGGATAGACAGTACAAGAAATTACCAGAATATCATTAGCTATTTTGTAAAAGATATTGTTGCCAGGGTAAAAGAGGTTTATGTAAAGGGTGATAACAACATCGCAACGTTTACGGAGGTAGAATACAATGCGCCGGAACAGTTTCTCAGGCTTAAAAAATTTCAGCAAAAAAATAATAAAGACCAGCTTGTTTTTGATATCAATAATACTTCCATCAACAAAATATCTACCAATTCTTTTATTCTTAACCAGCAATTAAAGGCAGAAGAACTGATAAGCGATGGGGGGTTACTTACTTTTTACCGCAAGCCGGTTAAAGATAAGGATACCACCGGCAAAGATGAAGTTGAAATTGATAATAATTATTTTAATGAAGCGTTGTTAAATAAGGTTACAGTAGGAAAAACCAAAATTGTGATCTACAATACTGAAAAGCCAAATGACGCACCTTTCATCCTTACCAACGTAAAATTTAATGCTGAAGATATTCAGAAATTACATTCAGGCACCAGTATAAAAAATTTGATAAGCGCCAGTAACTGGAAGTTATCGGCAGATGGCTTTTCTTTTATGAGTGCTGATAAACGTTACAAAATGAATGTAGGCGCTTTTGATATGGATAATGGAAATTCTTCTATGCGGATAAAAAATTTCAGCGTAACACCCATGTTTACCGAAGAGGCTTTTTCTAAAAGCATTGCCCGGCAGGAAGACCTGTATAACCTGGAATTTAAAAATATTGTACTGGCCGGTATTGATACCCGGGTGCTGGTAACACAAAAAAGAATAGAGGCAGAAACAGCAACCCTGCAACCCATGGTAAAAATTTACCGGGACAGGACAGTACCGCCTGACAATTCCAGTAAAGTAGGAAAATATCCACACCAGTTATTGCAAACCATTAAAGTTCCGTTCAGCATAAAAAAAATATTGGTAAAAAACGGGTATGTAGCTTATAAAGAAAAAAGTGACCTCTCAATGAAATCAGGTACTGTGGTTTTTAAAAATATAAATGGCACCATTACAAACGTAACTAATATTAAAGAGCTTATCAGCAAAAACAATATCCTCACCCTTGATGCAACTACCAGTTTTATGGAAGTTAGCCAGTTACATTCTGTTTGGAAACTTCAGCTCAACAGCAGTAACGGCGCATTTGAGGTATCTGGGGAGGGAGGCGCTTTTAATGCACCAGTTTTAAACCCTATGATCGAAGCGCTGGGCATGGCAAGCATTAAAAGCGGTAAAGTAAATAAGATCACTTTTAATCTTAAGGGCACCGACAATGTAGCAACAGGCAGTTCTGTTTTATTGTACCAGGATCTTAAAGTTGAACTCTTAAAGAAAGATTCCGGAGACCTGAAAAAGAAAGGCCTGATGAGTTTGCTTACCAATGCATTGATTAAAGATGCAAATCCCCAGAATGGTACAGTAAGAACGGGTGAGATAAATTACCAGCGGGATATAACCAAATCATTTTTTAATCTGTTGTGGAAGAGTATTTTTTCGGGGATCAAAAAAACGGCGCAGAAGCTTTGAGTATATTGATAAAGATCCAAAACTCGTAAGTTCTGATTGATGATGCAGTCCGAACCAAAACAAAAATTGCATGAGCCGCATTTTTTTACAAGATGTTTATTATTGCCAGCATAAAGAGATCAAGGAATATATGGATATATTCCTTGAAACGGATATCGGAATTCTACAAACTTATGGGTTTAGTTTTGGCTTTGTAAATCCGGATAATTTACAATCCACTAAGAGATTAAATGAGCTTGATAAATTTAAAGAAAAATACGGTATACTCTGCATTGACGAAGCCCGGGTAACTTATGATAGTAATTTGTATTTACTGATCTCTGGCAAGTTTATTTTGGCTATTGAGTATATCCTCAACTCCACTTTTGAACAAAGCCTTCAGGAGATCAGGCTCATTGACGATATCAATGACACAAACAAAATAGAATTTGACGAATTTAAAGAGTTAGATGCTGTTATACTACCTGTTTTTCAGTAAAGCTGGCTCTTTGTAATATTTATTTATTCGTTAAACTTTCTATCTTTAAGTAAGTCATATACCCGTTCAATTCAACAGTTAAACTTCATACTTACATTATGCAGGTCTCCAACCGCTTAAAAAATCAGCATTTATTATGGCGCAGCGCTTTTGGCCCCATGGCCGAAAATGCTGCATCGCTTGATACTCTTTCTCAAAAAAACCTTTGGGCACTTTTAGTAAAGACTTCCGATAAGCCGGTGCAAAAGATTGAGGTAACAAAAAACCCGGCAGATGAATACATGATGGGTATGACCGACCCAAAGGAAATACAAAAAAAAATCAACGATCCTGAACTCCGGAAAAAATTGCGTGAGCAATCAAGAGATGATTTGAAGACCATGAACATTACCTGGCTGAATACGATGATAAACAGCGAAGCACAGTTACGGGAAAAGATGAGCCTGTTCTGGCACGGGCATTTTGCCTGCCGCATTCAGAACAGTTTTTTTCAGCAGGAGTTGTTACATATTATCCGCACCAATGCGCTGGGCAGTTTTGCCGATATGCTGAAGGCGGTAAGTAAGAGCCCGGCCATGCTGCAGTTTTTAAATAACCAGCAAAACAAAAAATCGCATCCCAACGAAAATTTTGCCCGGGAAGTGATGGAACTGTTTACCATGGGCCGGGGCAATTATACCGAGACTGATGTAAAGGAGGCTGCCAGGGCTTTTACTGGCTGGGCATTTAATCCCAAAGGCGAATTTATTTTTAGAAAAAATCAGCATGATGAAGGCAGTAAAACTTTCCTGGGTAAATCCGGAAACTTTGATGGGGATGATATCCTGAATATACTTTTAGAAAATAAACAAACTGCAAATTATATAAGCAAAAAAATTTACCGGTATTTTGTAAATGAAAATGTAGATGAAGTAAACCAGCAATGGTTGAGCAAACGTTTTTACAGCAACAATTATAATATTGCAAAGCTGCTGGAAGATATGTACACCAGCGACTGGTTTTATGCGGAAAAAAATATCGGCATTAAAATAAAATCACCGGTTGAATTACTGGCAGGAGTAAGAAGGTTATTGCCCATGCAACTGGAAAATGATCAGTCGCAACTTTTATTTCAGCGGGCCCTGGGCCAGGTATTATTTTACCCGCCAAATGTAGCCGGCTGGGCCGGTGGTAAAAACTGGATAGACAGCAGTTCTTTAATGCTGCGGCTGCGCATTCCGCAGATATTATCGGCAAACGATGCCATCAATATTATGCCCAAGGGCGATGACGATGTGCAGATGGGTATGATGGAAATGGCAGCAAAAAAAATGAAGGATACGGTAAAAGGCGGCACTGCTGTTATTGACTGGCCGGCAGTAAACAAAATATTTGAAAAAATTGAACGGGAAAAATTACTGGAAAATATTACAGCAACAGTTTTACAAACTAAGGGACAGGTGAGTACCGCTGTGCTGGATAAATATGTGAACAGTGAGAACAGGGAAAATTATATTAAAAGCGGTGTTGTAAATCTGATGGCAACACCGGAATACCAGCTTTGTTAAAACCCCCTCCGCCCCCTGAAGGGGGAACTGGGAGGATGTTTTTCTGAAGCTCTTTTTAAAATTGAATAATCACAATCTCCAATAATCAAAGACTTTTAAAAAGGTGGGGTGCAAACTCCCTCTTTAGGGGGTCGGGGGGTTAAAAATCAGTACTATGTTAATCAAACGCAAAGAATTTTTACAGGTTGGTTCTTTAGCCACAGCTTCATTAATGCTGCCTAAATTTTTAAAGGCATTTGAAAAACCAATGATGGTGCCTGCGGGAAATAAAGTGGTGGTGGTGATACAGTTTAGTGGCGGTAACGATGGCCTGAACACCGTGATACCGGTACGCAACGATATTTATTACCGCGAAAGGCCAAAGCTGGGCATTGCAAAAGACAAAGCATTGTTGTTAACCGATGAAACAGGCTTGAATCCTGCACTTGAAGCATTTAAAGGATTGTATGATGATGGCAGCCTGGCTATTATGAACAGTGTGGGCTATCCCAACCCCGACCGTTCGCATTTTAGGAGTATGGATATATGGCATAGTGCCAGCGCAAGTAATGAATATGTAAACACGGGCTGGCTTGGCCGCTACCTGGATGCCCAGTGTAAAGGTTGCGATAAGCCCACCCAGGCTATGGAACTTGATGATGTGCTTAGCCTG
>JANNYY010000213.1:0-19691 GCA_031410355.1 Chitinophagaceae bacterium
TATAATCTATTATCGCATTTCCGTTCACAGGGTTTGGAGATATTTTAATGCCATAACCATCTTTAAGATTATTTATTTTATTGTTGTGCAATTTTGTGGTGAACTGTGCTGTACTATAATTATTAACCGGGGTTGCAGAACAGTTTGTACTAACCCGCCAGTCATATAAGGTAGCCGGTACAAGATTTGCCTGTACTACAGATCCGCTGCTTATTCCTGTAGCAGCATTTATCCATGATCCTGAAACAGCAGGTTTATAATCAACGTTATAAAAATTACCAGGCAAAACCGTCCAGTTAAATACAACCGAATTGGGGGTGATATTTGCAACATTTAACCCGGTTGCTGCAGCAGGTGTTGCAGTTGTGGCAACATTAATAATAGCTCTTGGGCCTTCGCCACAAGTGCCCGACTGGCTAACGTAATAAGCTGTATTGCCTGCTGTGGTTGTTGATGGCGTTGGTGCAATTGCACTGCCTGTACCGCCGGTTGCTGTTGTGTACCAAAGTAAATTTGTACCTGTTGCCTGTAGTTGGGTTGCTACTGCATTCTGGCAATAATTTACGGGGGTTATTACTATTGGCGCTGCCGTATTGCATGTATTTGCGGCGCTTATGTAAATATGATATTCACCCGGCTGCAATGTTACCGTTTGAGACGTGGCGGTTAAATTAAAACCATTACCGGTAACACCGTTAAGGCCGGTGCCAGTGCCATTGCTTATGTAATTTGTCCAGTTGCCGGTGGTTTGAAAATTTATTGTTTTGGTTTGCGAAACCACATCAAGATTTGCTACAACAGTAACTTTAATACCGGCAGCATTAGGGTCGGCAATTTGAAAAACTTTTACCAGCCCACTATTAAAATCATATGTAAAAGATGTGTTGTTAAAAACTGCTGTGTTATTTAATCGTAACTGAATAATACTTTTGTAAGCGTTATACAAATGAACTCTTTCAGGCACTGTCATATATTCCCAGTGTGGTGGTTTGTTTGCAAGATTTGATCCACCAAAATTCAGGGGTATATCATAACCCCGTTCTTCAAACTGCCATATCATTTTAGGGCCCGGTACAGTAAAGAAAACGGCTGCAGTGGCTTCTTCTCTTGCTAAAGCGGTATTCAAATTTTTTACATTATAACTGCCTGATGAATTGCCGAAACTTAAATTTTTATACATGGTGCGTTCTTCATCATGGCTTTCCATGTAGCCAACTTCGGCAGGGTTATTAAACAATTTTTGCGGACTGCTGTAAACAACAGGGCTTATATCTGAATTGGATGCATAGCCCATGGTACACTGGTTATAAGTAGCATTGTTATTACCCCATAACATAAAACCATGAGCAGCATATTCCTGCTCTTCCTGGCTTGGCAATGTTCCTAAAAATTCTATGATCATGTACGTACCCGCATGACCAGGAACAGTACCATCATAATACCTGTTTAAATTTACAACCCGGCTGGCATCGTAATTTTCAACTGTAGTTGTATTGGTAACTGTTTGTGTAAAGCCTTTGCCAAGATCTAAGCGGTAACCATCAACCCGGTATTCATCAAGCCAGAAATTGAGTGAACGCAGTACTAAATATTGTGTGGCTGCTGATGTGTGATTAAAATAATTAAATACACTATACGGATGCGGTGCTGATACATTTAACCAGGGGTTATTAGCAGCGGGACGGTTATTGGCTGCATCCCAATACATTTTAGCCTGCGGTGCATTGCCGGTGCAATGATTATAAACCACATCAAGTATAACAGCAATGCCGTTTAAATGACATTTGTCAATAAATTCTTTCAGCTTATTTTTTGTGCCGTAATATTTATCAGGTGCAAAATAAAATGATGGATTGTAACCCCAGCTTTCATTTCCGTCAAATTCATTTATTGGCATTAATTCAATGCTGTTGATACCTATGTTTTTTAAATAAGGTAAAGAATCAATTAAGGATTGATAACTATGCTGGGCTGTAAAATCCCTGATCAACAATTCATAAGCCACCAGGTTTTTTTTATCTGGCTTAACAAAATTATTAACCTGCCAGGTGTACTGTGGTTCGGCGGTTTGAATGATGCCAACAAGCCCGGTTGTTAAACCCGTTGGATAAGGTTTAAGATTTGGATAGGTAGTTGAATTGATGAACTGGTCATCAGGATCCAATACTTTTTGTGTGTACGGATCAGCAGTTTTGATTGTATTATCAATTAAATATTGATAGCCGTATTCAACACCTGCAGTAAGGCCCGTTAATGTTATCCAGAAATAATTTCCATCAGGTGTTTTATTCATTTGATAGGTACACTGGTTTGCCCAGTTGGAAAAATCGCCGATTGCAATAACATTATTTTTACCCGGCGCAAACAACACTAAGGTAACAGCAGTATTATTGGCATTATAATTTAATCCTTCAACAGCCCCGGCAGGCAAAGCTGCTACATTGTTAGCAGGAGGAATATAAAAACTGAAGGAATCTTTTACAATTACAGAACCATTATTACCTTCCAGTAAAACCTGGTGGGTACAGGCTGTAGCAATTGTTGGATTAGCAGAAATGGTATTTGTATTGGTTGCCGTATTGATCGCTGCGCCATCTAATTTTAAAGTAAGATTTGAATTTGCAGATGCAACGCCGGCTATGCTGATACTTCCGCCAACAGCTACAGTTAAGGGTTCCAGCCAGGGGATGTAACGCGGTTCAAAAGGCGGAAGGTTAAGTCTTACTCCGTATTCGGTACTGCCATACACTGGTAAATACATATCACTTACATCAGAATTAACCTGTTTTAAACTGCCGCCTGCATTTCTAAAAATAACAGTAACTTTTTTTATAACCTCCCCTGCAGGTACGCCAAAGAATGAACGGAGGTTTGTAATGGTATATTGATATTTATTAGCGCCCAGCGGCGTAGCTTTTGCCAAGGGGTCTGCCGTACCCCAGGTAAATTTTACATACTTCCAGTCGCCTGGGCCGGTACTTAAATTGGTAATTACACCAACATGTACATACACATTATTGGAGTTGCCTCCTTCAAAATTCAGTAAGCCCTGGTTGCCTTTGTTACAGTCAACCGTAAAACTTAAAGTAGAATTATCAATAGGAAATTCGGGAGCCCAGCTCAACAGGCGTTGGGCATTAACTGAAAATCCAAGACATAATATGAGAATTGAAAAGAAGAATTTTTTCATGTAGCAAGCGTTTAATGTGTAAAATAAACACATTATTAGGAAACTACAAAAAATGATTTTTTAACCCTTGCAACATACTTATTTTATCAATTCATAAACAACACTTTTGTATGAGTCCAGATTAAAATCTTTTATATCCGTAACTGCACCAGATAAAATATTTTTCATTTTGCTAAAGCCTTTTGTTCTCTCTTCAAATCTTTTTACCGCAACCGTTTTATTTTCTTTGGCAGTATTCATTACTACCATTACAGTTTTTTTTTCATCATACCTGAAGTAAACATATACCCCATCCTGCGGTACAAACTGCATCATTTTACCAGTGGTAATGGCTGATGATCTTTTACGATAATTTGCTAAGGTTGATATATGATCCCATATTTCATTTTCTTTTACACTACGTCCTTCTTTGGTAAATTTATTAACCTTGTCTTCCTTCCATCCTCCAATAAAATCCTGGCGTACATAACCATCATTTGGGCTTGTAGTGCCCGTCATGCCCAGCTCTCCGCCATAATAAAACTGCGGTATTCCCCTGCAGGTAAGTAACCAGTTGATGGCCGTTTTATATTTTTCCCTGTCTTCGCCAACAACTGAATAAAATCTTGCCATGTCATGATTATCTAAAAAGATGACGTTACGCATGGGATCTTTATAAACAAAATCCTGTGCAAGGGCTGTGTATAAATTATTAACCCCATCTGTCCATCCAAAATCTTTTGTCATGGCATCGGTAATGCCCCATAATGTTTGAAAATCGGTAGGCGCCTGCAGGTTGCTTTTAAAAGGAATATTGTAATTGTTTTGTACAAAATAACTTTGGTTGGGCACACCATGCACCCATGTTTCGCCAAACAGGGTAATTTTAGGATACTCATCCATCAGTGCTTTGTTGCAGCGGTTCATAAATTCCAGGTCGTTATAAGCATAGGTATCAATACGCCAGCCATCAATGCCAAACTCTTCTACAGTCCACAATGCATGCTCAATTAAAAAATTGGCAACATACGGATTGCTTTGATTCAGATCAGGCATTTGAGTTACAAACCATCCATCAGCCATTTGTTTAAAATCAGCCTTACTTGCATAAGGATCAAAAAGAGTCTGATCTTTGTAACTGGTTTGAGTATAAGTTGGCCATTGGTGCAGCCAGTCTTTCATAGGCGCATCTTCTACCGTAAAATGATGAATGCCCACATGATTGTAAACAGCATCCTGTATAATTTTCATGCCTTTTTTATGAACTGAATCCACCAGTTCAAGATAGCCTTTATCACCACCAAGCCTCGGATCAACTTTATAATGATTGGTGAATGCATACCCGTGTT
Source organism: Chitinophagaceae bacterium (assembly GCA_031410355.1). Classification (GTDB taxonomy): domain Bacteria; phylum Bacteroidota; class Bacteroidia; order Chitinophagales; family Chitinophagaceae; genus Ferruginibacter. The sequence continues at coordinate 4,519 of JANNYY010000213.1, forward strand.
CAGTACGGTTTGCCATATCATTTTCAATAACCGGGTTCAGCCACAATGTAGTTACACCAAGGGATTGCAAATAATTCAAATGATTTTGTATTCCTTTCAAATCGCCACCATGGCGGTTAAAAACAGTATCTCTGTTTAAAGTCTGATCCCGCATTCCTGCAACACGATCATTGCTTTCATCTCCGTTACTAAAGCGGTCGGGCATGATGAGATACATAAAATCTTTTGAAGTAACTCCCTTGGCAAATGATGAACTGTTACCCGTTCTGCGGGGCTTTAATTCAAAGTCAATATTAAATGTGGAAGCCGCTTTATTGACTTTTATTTTAAGTATGCCCGGTTTTGCCGAAGAAGATATAGTAAGATCAAGAAAAACATAATTGGTATTCTCTACTTTATTTATCTTTTCCAGTTTTACGCCCGGGTAATTGATACTGAATCCTCCGGCAGCATTGGCAATGGCATCACCATGAATCATCACCTGCACTTTATTCCACTTCATACCTGTCCACCAATTGGTTGGGTAACATTGATAATTTTCTGATTGCCCAAAAATAAAAATTGAAAAATGCAATACAAATAAAGTTGCAACAAGTTTTTTCATAAAATAAATATTTGCATTGATAAAGGTTAAACGTCTTTTTCTTTAATGATCAGCGCACAAACTATTCCGGCCAATAACAACAGGCAGCCCCCTATCATCACTGCCAATAACCTGTCGTTACCTAAATAGTTAGACATGATCTTGCCAAAGAATAATGAAGCAATGATTTCGGGCAGTACAATAAAGAAATTAAAAATGCCCATATAAATACCGATCTTATCCGGTGGCAGGCAACCTGAAAGCATTGAGTATGGCATGGATAATATGGATGACCAGGCAATACCAACCAATGCCATCGCTACATACAGCATCCAGTGTTGTTCAATATAGTTTACAGAAATTAAACCAATGCCGCCCAATATCAAACAGAAAGTATGCGTGTATTTCTTACCTAATTTACCAACCCAAAACGGAATAGTAAATGCAAATAAAAATGTAACAAGATTTAATATAGCTGATGTGGTATTGGCGTATTCAAGTCCACGGGTAAAAACATCGCTATTTGTTTTTGCATCGCCACCAAAAATATCTGTGGCAACGCCGGTGCTGTAATAAAACCACATTAAGAACAATCCTGGCCATGTTAAAAAATTAACGATAGCTAAACGTTTCATTTGAGGAGGCATATTACCTATTGCCGAAATGATTTCTTTAACTCCCCCACCAAAACCTTTGTTAGATTCTTTTACCTTATTTCGCCAGTCTAAATCAGATGGTGGATATTCCTTACTGCGTAACACAGTATAGAGTACCGCCGAAAGAAACACAGCCCCACCTATATAAAATGAAAGTGAAATATTTTGTGGAATAGATCCTGCTCCTTTATCTCTTGAAACATTAAACCACTCAACTAATTTTACCGGTAAGTACCCGGCAATAAAAGAAGCGAGCCCTATAAACATACTCTGCATAGCAAAACCTCTCGATCTTTGCTTTTCATCCAGGTTATCGGCAATAAAAGCACGAAAAGGTTCCATGCTGATATTGATACATGAATCCAATATCCACAACGTTCCTGCTGCCATCCAGATTGCAGAAACGTTGGGCATTATAAAAAGTGCCAACGAACTTAAAATTGCTCCAATTAAAAAATAGGGCCGCCTTCTTCCTAACCTTGGATGCCATGTTCTATCACTCAAATAACCGATTATCGGTTGAACAATTAATCCGGTCATGGGTGCTGCCAACCAGAGTCCCGGTATCTGTTCTGGAGTTGCACCCAGATATTCATAAATAGCACTCATGTTGCCCATTTGCAGGCTCCAGCCAAATTGGATTCCGAAGAAACCAAAGCACATGTTGAAAATTTGCCAAAAGCCAAGATGAGGTTTAGCACCCGTGTAAGAAGTAACAGACATAGCAATCGTTTTTGTAAATGAAGCAATTGTGTAAAAAATACACTTTGCTAAAAATACAATAATTTCTTACCCGGCAAAAAAATATTCTGCTGATGGCGCCTGCAGATTAAAAAAAATTATTGGTAATCATAAACAATATATCCCCAGGGCTCAATGCTGAATTCATGTGTCTCATTTACTTTTTCTTTCACGCCCATAAAAATATTCATAGGATCTCCGCTAATAGATGCATCCTTAATAGTAAACTTTTGTGCCTGCTTTGAAAAATTTAAAATAACAACAACTTTATGCCCGCTCTTCTCTCTCAGGTAAGTAAAAACGGAATTATCTGCAGAACTTGCTAATCTTTTATACGAAGCATCTGCTGCCAAAGCCATATTGGATTTGCGCAGGCCAAGCAAGGTTTTATAAAATGCTGCCATCGGATTTTTTCCATCCCAGGCTATGGTATCTTTTACAAAAAATTTCAGGCGTTTTTTATTCAGGTCTTCCTGGCCATTGTAAATAAGTGGCACACTCTGGTACATGGTTTGAGAAAACACAGCGAAAGCTTTATACGCATCTCCGTATTTTTAAAACTCGGTTCCATTCCAGCTATTCTCATCATGATTGCTGGTAAAAAACATGCGGTAGGCATTTTTGGGATAGTTTGCTATATCTGCATTGATGAGCGAATCAAATTGAACAAGCGTTTTTTTACCCGAATACAGTTCTGTCATTGCAACCATAATATCCCATGCATAGGTCTCATCAAAGCCGGCATCATATAATTCCATTTTTTTTCCTTCAGCCAGCATGAAAACATTTTTACTCTTCCTTAATTCTGTAATGCATTCCTTCCAAAAATCAACAGGCACATCATCGGCCACATCACAACGAAAACCATCTGTACCCGTTTCTGTTACCCAAAACTTCATCGCATCAATCATACTGTCTCTCAGTTCCCGGTTGCTGTAATTTAATTTACGTACATCTGTCCAGTCGTAAGGTGCTACAAATTTTCCCAGGGAATCTTTTACATAAAAATCGGGGTGTGCTTTCATCCAGTGATTATCGGGTGCGGAGTGGTTGGCAACCCAATCGGTAATTACTTTAAAACCCATATCGTGGGCATGCTTCACAAAGGCTTTCCAGTCAACCATAGTACCAAACTCGGGATTAAACCCTTTGTAATCTTTAACAGCATAGTAACTGCCCATATCTTTCTCTGTCATTTTTCTACCTTCAACACCTATGGGTGTAATGGGCATAAACCACAATATTTCCACACCCATTTCTTTTAGCCTTGGCAATTCTTTTTCAAAAGCCATAATGGTGCCTGCCGCTGAAAATTGACGAAGATTCACTTCGTAAATATTACTTTGTGTACTCCAGGCAGGATGTCCGCTTGTATCTGCAGGAGTTTCTTGTTCTTTTTCTTTTTGGTTATTACAGCTTTCATTTATTAATAACACAAAAGCCAGCGGCAAAATATAAAGGAGATAATTTTTTTTCATACAGCTTATTTCAGGAAAGTTATGATTTTTTAAGAAATGGCAACATAAGTTTTATATGGTTAAGCAGAATTATAATTACAGGTTATTTTCCAATGCAAAACTTAGAGAATATATAATCCAGTACATTTTCATTGCTGATATCGCCTGTAATTTCTGAAATATAATGCAGGCACGTGCGGATATCCAAAGCCAGCAGGTCGCCACTAATATTATTATCAAGCCCTTGTTTAATATCTGTCAGCGATTTATTAACCTGCTGTAAAGCTTCGTAATGGCGGGTATTAGTAATGATGGTATTTTCTGTATTGATTTTTCCATGCACTACTTTTTTAACTAACTTTTCTTTTAAAATATCAATATGCAGCAGCCCTTTTGCCGAAATAAAAATAATATCATTGCCGGCAAATTTTTCTTCCGCTTTTTCTTCGCCAGGAACATCAGCTTTGTTTCCCACTAAAATAAAATTCTGGTTTGCTTCTGTAATGAGTTTTTTTGCTACAGTAATGTCATCGGCAGTTTCGGTATTTACATCAAAAAGATAAATAACCTCATCTGATTGTTTAATTTTTTCCTTCGTTTTTTCAATGCCTATTAATTCAATAACATCGGTACTGTGTTCTCTTATCCCGGCAGTATCAATTAACCTGAACAGTATGCCATCTATATTAATTATTTCTTCAACTGTATCCCTGGTTGTTCCCGCTATTTCGCTAACAATAGCCCGGTTCTCATTAAGCAAAGTATTTAGCAAGGTACTTTTTCCGGCGTTGGGTTTACCAATTATGGCAACACTTACACCGTTCTTTATAACATTGCCCAATTGAAAAGATTGCAGCAAATTATTTGTAACAATTGTAGCTCCTTCAACCAGTTCATAAAATTTTTTGCGGTCGGCAAACTCCACATCTTCCTGGCTAAAATCAAGTTCAAGTTCTATTAAAGCCGAAAATTGAATCAGATTTTCTCTCAACTCTTTTAAAATTTCACTAAAGCCACCACGCATATTATGCAGTGCGGTTTTTTGTGAGGCTGCTGTGTTTGAGGAAATGATATCTGCAACTGCTTCTGCCTGCGTAAGATCAAGTTTACCATTAAGGAAGGCACGCTGTGTAAACTCACCTGCTTTTGCAAGCCTGGCGCCTTTGCGTATGCAAGCCTGTATTACCTGTTGCTGCACAAAGGGGCTGCCATGGCAACCGATCTCTACCACATCTTCGGCTGTATAACTTTTTGGATTTTTATATAAAGAAATAACTACTTCATCCAGATCAACGTCGTGCTCTTTTATAAACCCTATATGTATGGTATGGGTATTTTGTTTGCTAAGATCTTTGGAAGGAAATAATTCATTGATAATATCAATAGCTTTTGAGCCACTTAAACGGATAACACCTATTGCACCAATACCGGTTGGCGTAGCTAAGGCAACAATGGTATCATCCCATCCCAAAATTTGTTTTGACATGTGGCAAAGATACCCCACCGTCCCGATTAAGTCGGGAAACTTTGGAGTCGTTATTTTTTAAGGAGTATTCTTTTATCTGCATCCTTCAGTTCATCAATATAATAGCGCTTAATCTGGCAAATGGTTACCTCATCTGTTATATCTACAAAATTTTTAAAATTACTTTCGCTGCCAGGTTTTATAATGAGTATAAATTGATCGCTGCTCCTCACATTTTTTACTGCCGCTTTTTTTTGCATTAAAACCGTCCTGATTTCCCCGGAAGCATAACCTGTTTCTTTTATTTCAGGATTATTTTCAAGGGCACCTTCGTAGTATTTTATCCGGTTGTCTTTATCCAGCAAAACAGTTAACACACATGATGCGCAAACTTTATCATCAGGCGGTGTTTTATCATAAGGCATTTTTATATCCATCACTTTTGATGCAGTTAATGATGTGGTAAATACAAAAAAGGTAAGCAATAAAAATCCCAGGTCAACCATCGGCGTTAAATCAACCCTTGTACTTTTTTTATTAAACCTTTTCTTTTTGTCTACCGATCTTTTTGTTTCTATTTCTGACATAACAGTAAGTTTTTATTAAGACAGCAGAATGATTCTTTTCCATAAAAAAAATCCCCGTGAAAATTCCCGGGGATAAAAATTATAAAATTGAATATTTTTTTTACTCAACTACAAATACAATGGGCTGACGGCGGTATGCATTTACCTTTTGCCCGTTTTGAATGGCAGGAACCCAGTTTTTTGTTTTTTTAATTACCCTTACTGCCTCTTCACACATTCCAAACCCGGGGTCATTTTCGCATTTTATATCGCTTAAACTACCATTTTTACTTACTACAAATTTTACAATAACAGTATATTTGCCAGCACTTGCACCGTAATCTACAGGTGTATTTCCATTCAACGTATTTCTCAGGTAATTACGCCATGCATCTTCTCCGCCCTGGAAAGTTGCTTCTATTTCCACTTTAGTAAAAATTTCATTTTCATTATCTGTTTTTTTTACTTCCAGTGCCTGGGAGTTGATTATCTCAACAGGAGCCTGTATTATTGGAACTGTATTCACGCTAACTACAGTTTCCTTACTAATTGTTGTTTCATCAGTTATCTCCAGAATTTTATCTTCGGGTGTAACATCAACGTCATTTACAATTATTGGTGGTACAAATCTAACCTGGTTAAGTTCCTGTGGTGGCGGTATTTCAGGTGGTGGTGGTGGTGGCGGTGGAGGAGGTAGTGGATCTTCCTGTTTAACTTTAGTCATTTCTAAATCCCGCGTATCAAATTCTTTTTTATTATTGTCCTTATCAATAAAACCTGCAAGAACTGTTCCTGATAAAACAAGCACTAAAACCGATCCCGTAATTACAAGAGCCCTGCTGAGTGTTTTTTTATAGGATTTTCTTAACTGGTAAGCACCATATTCTTTATTCTTACCATCAAATACAATGTCAAGAATGTCTGCGTGTAAAATTTTATTTTTTTCCATTTTATCTAGTTTTTAATTAGATAAAGAATTGTTATAATTCCATAAGAATGTATCACTATAAAAAAAAATCCCCCGATATACCGGGGGATCAAAATATATTTTTATCAAACTTAATCTTCTACCAGGAAGGTAATTGGCTGACGGCGGTATGCATTTACATTTCGTCCGTTTTGAATGGCAGGCGTCCAGTTTTTTGTTTTTTTAATTACCCTTACTGCTTCTTCGCACATACCAAAGCCAGGATCGTTTTCACATTTCACATCGCTTAAACTACCATCTTTACTTACAACAAATTTTACAATAACGGTGTATTTACCGCCGCTTGCACCAAAATCTACAGGTGTATTCGAATTCAGTGTTTTTCTCAGGTAGTTACGCCATGCATCTTCTCCCCCCGGGAAACTGGCTTCTACTTCCACTTTGCTGAAAATTTTGTTTTCATCATCTGCTACTTTTACCTCAACTACCTGTGTACCTTTTTCCTCAACAGGCGCCTGTACAACCTGCACTGTATTCTCACTTTTCACTGTTTGCGAACTAATAGCCGCATCTTCTTTAATTTCCTCAATCTTTTCTTCGGGCTTTACCTCTTCATCTTTTACAATTACCGGAGGTGTAAATTTTACCTGGTTAATTTCAGGTGGTGGTGGTGGCTCTGGCGGTGGTGGTGGCGGCGGGGGCGGGGGCGGTGGTGGCTCTTCAGTTTTAATTTCTGCCATTTGGGTTTCCAGCGTATCAAAAGTTTTTGCGCTGTTCTTTTCAATAATATTGGCGAGGACCATTCCTCCTAAAATCAGCAATAAAGCCGACCCCGTAATTATCAGTGCCTTTGTAAGGGTTTTTTTATAGGACTTTCTTAATTGATAAGCACCATATTCCTTATTCTTGCCTTCAAAAATAATATCAAGAACATCGGCGCCTAAAATTTTATTTGCTTCCATTATAATCTCTTTTGTTATTTAGATCCAAAATTGTTCCAATTCCATAAACTTACTTAATACCGTTTGCCTGTTCAGTCTTCTCTATAAGCATTTTTTCTACCGGTACCATCGGTACTTCGGCATAATGCCCCGGAGGTACGGCAGAAATTGCCATTTCATCCAGTATATCAATTGCATTTTTAAAGGTTGACTTGTCATCAGATTTAATGATGTACATCAGGTCGTCAATATTGGTAGATTTTTTCTTTTCCAAAATTAATTCACGTATCCCTTTAAATGTGGTGCTTTTAAAATCCTGGCTGATTGTTTCGGGCATTAACTGACCAAAATAATAATAAACCTGGTTGCCTTTTCCTAACAAAATGGTCATAGCCCCTGAATTTTTAACCTTCAGTTGTTTTTCCTTGTCATCTTTAGGTTCATTCATATTCATGGCTGTTGACTGAGACATGGTTGTTGTAAACACAAAGAAAGTAAGCAACAGAAAACCAAGGTCTACCATGGGTGTTAAATCAACACGGGTAGAAAGTTTTTTTCCTTTTTTTACGCCGGGGCCTTTTTTATGTCCGCCACCCGACGAAGTATCCATTTCTGCCATAGTAATTCGTTTTAATAATTAATACTTTATTATTTTTTTGCGTCTGTACCGGTTTTATATAATTCCGATCCTACTGGTACCTGTTCACCTTCTGTAACTATCCTGAACTTAAAAATATCGTTGGCTTTAAAAGCTTCCTTAATATTTTTAAATACCGGGTACAGGGCTTCACCGTCGCCTTTCACTAAAATCATTTCCTGTAGTTTATTCTGGTCTTCGCCTTTATAAGCATTGGTAACGCTTTTTATCCAAAAACTCAATTCATTATTAGTGCTGTCTGTTGGTATTCCATCCATTAAATTTGGCGGAATTTCCTGAGTAGCATCCAGCGCTGATTTCAGTTTATTAAGCGGCAAACCAATATATTCAGACCTTTTAAGCTTAGCAAGCTGAGGGCCCGATAACTGAAGGCCCCTTGTTGTATTGAAATCGTCAATAATTGCGTCCTTTTTTGTTTTATCGCCCAGCATTAAAAACACTTTTCCTTCTTTGGTAAGCGTAATTAAAATTGATTTTTCCGGAGCCGCCTTGCTTGATACCGAAGTGGGTGTTTTAACGGTAAGTACTTCGGGTGGTTTTTGTTTTGTTGCCAATATAAAAAATGTCAACAACAGAAAAGCCACATCACACATAGCCGTCATATCTACTATTGTACTCTTGCGTGGTATTTTAACTTTTGGCATATTTGTCTGTTTTTATTTTTCTTTAAGATGCAAAACTTTGTTTTATCCATACTATTATTTGTACAGCGAAGCAAAAGTTTGTGTTAAAGTAAACCCAGACTCATCAATACCATAAGTGATACCATCAATTTTTGTAGTAAATATGTTGTAAAACATGATGGCAAATGCCGATGTACCAATACCGAGCGCCGTATTATAAAGTGCTTCTGAAATACCTACAGAAAGTGCCTGTGCAGATGCTGCTCCACCACTATCTGCTCCCAATGTACCAAATGCACGGATCATACCTACCACTGTACCCAACAAACCGATCAATGTTGCCAGGGAAGCAATGGTAGAAAGGAATACCAGGTTTTTTTCAAGCATTGGCAGTTCAAGCGAAGTAGCTTCTTCCACTTCCTTTTGAATGGCAATTACTTTTTGCTCGGTACTTAATTCGTTATTGGAGATCATTTCTTTGTAGCGGTGTAAGCCGGCTTTCATAACATTACCAACAGAACCTTTTTGCTTATCGCACTCAGCTAAAGCAGCATCAACATTTTTGTTAGCTAACTGGTATTGCACCTTGCGTATAAAATCGGCGTTATTACCAGTGCCGTTTGCTTTTGCAATAGTCATAAAACGTTCAATAACAAAAGTGAGCATGGTTAAAAATGTACCAATTAATACCGGTACAATAATTCCGCCAAGGTACATTTTGCTTATTGCAGATCTTGGGCCCTCACGATCAGGCCAAAACCAACCTCCACCGGCTTTATCAAAATTAGCGGGATTACCTAATCCAAACCGCCAGATAGCATAGCCCGCCAGTAAACATAATACCGGAGCAAGTAAAGAAATAATGTTGCTTGATTTTTTTGCCTGAACTGAAGTTGTAGGTTTTACAGTTGCTGTAGTGTCTGCCATAAAATTCGAGTTTTTAGTTTTGTAAAAGTTTAGTTTATGTTAATGTTAGGTGGTAAACTATTTCATATAATTTTTGATTAAATACCCGTGCCGTGATACAAGCAAGATACACAAGTTAAATAATTAATTGAAAGTTACAACTTACAAAATATTTATTTCATAAATATTTTTTAACGATGCCAAATTGCAATGTTTACACAAATTTCATCCGGAAATCTATAAATTTTTTAGAAAAAAACAAATATTTAGTGGCCAAATTTTATAATTAAGTAAAGCCTACTCGTACCTTAAAGCCACTATGGGGTCTAATTTTGAAGCTTTAAAGGCTGGATACAGCCCAGCCGCCAGGCCAACAAAAGAGCAAACAAAAATTCCGGCAATTACCCAGCCCCAGGGCACCACAAATCCGGTTTTTAATAAAACGGCCACCACATTTCCGAGTAAAATACCCGAAATAATTCCTACAACAGCTCCCAGTAAACTGATCAAAACAGATTCGTATAAGAACTGGGCCCTGATATCTTTTTTGGTACCGCCCAATGCTTTTATCAACCCAATTTCTTTTGTACGTTCATTTACAGCTACCAGCATAATATTCATCAGGCCTATAGCTGCACCAATCAATGTTATAAAAGCAATGCCGATCGTTCCTTTTTCTAAAAAACCCAGGTTGGTAAGCAATGCTTCTGCAATACTGTCACTTTTATCTACATAAAAATTGGCTTCGTCTTTTACATCTAACTTGCGGATTGGCCTGAAAGTTCCTTTTGCTTCTCCAATGGCCGCATCCATCATTTTTAAATCGTTAACCATTACACCTACGTTAAATGATGAGCTTTGGGTTGCATACAGCCGCCTGATGTTATTATATGAAGTAACAATGATTTTACTTGTATTAAAAAATGCGCTGGAACTTTTGTCTTCAAGCACAGCAATAACACGATACGGGGTATGATCAACACTTACCACTTTATCAATTGCTTTTTGCGGATTATCAGGATATAGTTTTTGTGCAACGCCACTGCCAAGCATACATATACTGCGTCCCGATTCAATTTCGCTTTCTGTAAAGTTTCTTCCTGCTGCTATTTTATAACCATTCAGTTCCAGGTAGTTTTCATCGCCACCTAAAACAGTAACATCGGGGTTGGTTTTTTTACGGTCGTTGTTGCAAATAATATTTCGTGGGCCCATTAAAGCCAAACCAACTTTTGCGGGAAAATTATAAAGCTCTTTAAAAGCTTTTGCTTCATCGTAGGTAATTATTTTACCCATGTTACTCTTTTTTTCCCTTAATGCAGATTTACTGGTTTTGGTGTTCTCCCGTTGCCGGCCACCGCCAATGCGAATGTTGCGGTCTTTAAAACGCAGGCTGAAAGAATTGGCGCCCATGGTTGAAAAACTGGTAGTGAGACTATTGCTTGCGGCTTTAATAGAAGTAATGATAAGTATTAATGCAAAAATACCCAGGGCAATGATGGCCACCGTAATTGCAGTGCGTAATTTATTACCCGAAATATTTCGCCAGGAAAGCGCCAGTGTATCTTTAAAAGTCATGTATTGTTTTTAATCAGCCTAAAGTTAACAACAGAATACAACTAAGACGCAAAACATTTTACAAACGGTGGGAAACTAAAAATACAACCAGTTTAGGAGAAACTGGGGGAATAATCCTAAAACGATAATTAATACTGAGGTAATTACGAGTAAAATTTTAAAACCCGGGGTAATATCAACAGCCAGCACAGCATCCGCTGCACTTTCTTTAAAGAACATGGCCTGGATAATTCTGAAATAATAATAAGCGCTGATGGCAGCACATAATACCGCCAAAATAACCAGCCATATATGATGGCCATTTTGAACTGCTGCCTGCAACATATAAAATTTACTGATGAAGCCAGCCGTTAACGGGATGCCAGTTAATGATAAAAGAAAAACTGTTGCAGTTATTGCCAGCAGCGGCTGTTGTTTACCAAGGCCATTAAACCCATCAATTGTATAATCCTTCATTCTTATTAGTATAGCAAAAATGCCGATGCTTGCCAGGCTGTATGCTGCTGCGTATAATACCAGGCCTTCTTTAGCCAGGTTATTTAAAGCAAATAACGAAAACAGCATAAAGCCGGCCTGCGCAATACTTGAGTAAGCCAGCATACGCTTTACACTTTGCTGAAAAACAGCAGTGAGGTTTCCTATTAATAAAGTTGCAGCGGTAAGTATTACAATTAATGTTTGCCATTGCTGCTGCATACTGCCGAAGCTACTTTCAAACAACCGTACAAAAGCAAAAAATGCAGCCGCTTTTACTATGGTAGCCATAAATGATGTGAATACCGTTGGGGCGCCGTCATACACATCGGGTGTCCAGAAATGAAATGGCGCTGCCGATACTTTAAAAGACATGGAGACCAGCAATAAAACCAGTCCTGCAGCGATCATGGCAGGCATTGGGCCATTGCCCGAAATAATTAAATGAATATTAAAAGAACCAAGCTGGCTGCCGCCGTAAAGAAATGTAATACCCAATAACATGATGCCTGTAGAGAAGGCACCCATTAAAAAATATTTAAGTGCGGCTTCATTACTTTTTAAATTTCTTTTATCGCTGCCGGTTAAAATGTATAAGGGAATTGATACAATTTCGATACCGATAAACAGCAGCAGCAGGGAATTGAATGTGGAAATGATAGCCACACCGCAGAGTACAAAAAATATCAACGCAAAATACTCAGATACATTTTCTCCTACTTTTTCAATATCCCTTCCGTTTAATAAAAAGTAAAGCAGTGTACAGCCAAATGTTACATTTATAAAAGTGAGGTTGAAACTTCTTAAATCCAGCATTTCTTTTATATCAACCGTAAAAAGCGGCGTGCCGGAATTCATTTCCAGGCAATTCAGTGCCAGTATTACTGCCAGCCCAAAAATTGCCAGGTATTTAGGCGTGGTTTTATTTTTAATAAAAGCTCCGCCCAGCATCATCACTACTCCCCAGATTGCTGTAAATATTATTGCGTTCATATACTTTATCCCCCGGCCCCCTCTATCTCCCCCGAAGGGGGAGGAAATGGAGAAGATTATGTTTTGTTATTTGTATTCAAATCTCTCTAATTGAGTTGACTATTTTTTATTCTATTAGCCCTTCCCTAATATTAATGCTACTGTATCTTTTGTTAAATCGAAAAGCGGTTGTGGAAATACACCAAAAAGGAAAATAAATATCACCAGTACACTCAATATCAATTTTTGATTTAATGAAATTTCCTGCATATTTCCGGTGATGGCATTTGCTTCACCGTAAAAAACTTTCTGTGCCATATTTAAAGTATATACAGCGGCAAGTATGATGCTTATTCCGGCAACAGCTGCAAACCACATATTGAATTTAAACAATCCGCTGAACATCATAAACTCTCCCACAAATGCATTGGTTAAAGGCAAAGCGATATTTGCCAAAGCAATTATAACCAGGAAAATTGTTAATGCCGGGGCTTTATGCGCAATGCCGCCCAGTTCAGAAATTTTGCGGGTGCCGGTTTGTTTTTCAACCAGGTCAACCACTATCCACATACCTATAATATTAATACCATGACTGAACATTTGTATCATTACGCCCTGCAAACCAATTTCGGTTTTGGTAAAAATGGCTGCACACATTAAACCAATATGTGCGATAGAGGAGTAAGCAACAAAACGTTTCAGGTCATCCTGTTTTATGGCGATTAAACTGGCGTAGATCATGCCGATAACTGAAAGACCAATAATGATATTATCGAACCTGGTAACTGCATCGGGGAAGATGGGAAGCACCCAGCGGATAACTGCAAATACGCCCATTTTTACCATGATGCCGCTGAGCACCATTGTTGTGGCTGTTGGCGCCTGTTCATACGTATCGGGCTGCCAGGTATGAAAAGGAAACACGGGCATTTTTATAGCAAATGCAACAAAGAAAAGCCAGAAGAGCCAGTTTTTTTCAGCTGGAGAAAGTACAGCAGCATAAATGGCATTCAGAGCAAATGAATGTTCCGATGATCCCGTAGCTGCCGTGTGCTGGTACACATAAATAATACCTACCAGCATTAATAAGGAACCGGCAAAAGTATATACAAAAAATTTGAAGGTTGCCTGTATCCGCCTTTCTCCACCCCAGCGGCTGCACAGGAAGTAAGCGGGTATAACAGCAAGCTCCCAGAAAAAATAAAATACCAACAGATCCATGGCTGTAAATACACCCATTAAGCCACATTGAGTTAACAACATTAAGCCATAAAAAACATTTGCCTTTTTATACGATGTTTTATTAGTTGCTATAAAAATAACAGGAAATGCAACTGCGGTTAAAAGAGTAAGCATTCGCCCCATACCATCAAGGCCTAAAGTAAAATTGCTGCCCAGCGATCTTAACCAGAAATAGCTTACGTTATTCAGGTAAAAATACTCACTGTTATCAGCATACAAAATACTCACCACAGATATACATAAAGTAACCATGGAAGCCAGGATGGCCCAGGTTTTAACTGTTTTTTCCTTACGTATAACAAAAGCTACTACTCCCGCTATCAAAGGAACCCAGGTTAACAACTCCGGAAATGTTATCCAAATATTTTTTGGGTCCATATCTGCTTATTATGCCGACTATACAATGTATAGTCTTATATTTTTTGTCGGCATAATACCACTTAATTCCGATAAATACCGGTTAAGATGGTATTACAAAAACAATTGAATAATAAAAAAAATCAAAATGCCCAGCACCATCATAAAAACATACGTGCCTACCTGGCCCGATTGTAATAACCTGATTTGCCGGCTGCTATAATTAACCACCTTGCCTACACCGTTTACAAAACCATCAATACCTTTCTTCTCAAATACATTATTGAAATATTTTGCAATTGATAGTATAGGTTTTACAATGATGGCATCATACAATTCATCAACATACCATTTATTTGCCAACACTTTTCCAAGCCCGGTTTCTTCTTTTTCTGTCTTTTGATATTTACTGAATTTAAGCCAGGCAAAAATTAAAGCTGCCAATGCTACAGCAACAGAAATGCCCATCAGCATATATTCTGTTTCATGTGATAAGTGATGTTTTTCTGTGAGGGCATTGCTCTGTGCAAATACCGGTGCTAAAAATTCTTCAAGCCTGTGGCCACGCTGCATAAAAATTTCTGGTATGCCGATCCAGCCTCCAATAACAGAAAGTATTGCCAAAATAATTAAAGGAATAGTAATTGCCTTCGGGCTTTCGTGCAGGTGATGTTCCTGTTCAGGCGTTCCCCTGAATTTTCCGAGGAATGTCATGGCATATAACCGGAACATATAAAAAGCGGTCATGATTGCACCTGCTACGCCCACGCCCCAAAGCAGCGGGCTTCTTTCAAAAGCAGCAGCTAAAATTTCATCTTTAGAAAAGAAACCTGAGAAAGGCGGCATGCCTGCAATAGCCAAACATGCAAGCAGGAAAGTAATGTGCGTTACATTCATGTATTTTTTTAATCCCCCCATATTACGGATATCCTGTTCGCCACTCATGGCATGAATAACACTGCCGGCACCAAGGAATAACAGCGCTTTAAAAAATGCATGTGTCATTACATGAAACACAGCGCCGGT
>JANNYY010000214.1:0-1935 GCA_031410355.1 Chitinophagaceae bacterium
TTTGCGGAGGCCTTTATGCTGGTAACTGTCTTCGTATGTTCTCATTGCAGGCTGCAATATAAAAAAATGTATGGGTAAATCCCATCAGATTATTTAAACTTCGGGAACGAAGTCAATTTCCAAAGCCACGTAAAGGCAAAAGATTGGTAGAATAATTAAAAATACAAACCAAAAGTGCCGCAGGCACGACAGATATTTTCTATTTTTTTGTGTGATGCCTACGGATTTTTTTTAAAATATTGTGGTTTTTGTTTCTACCAATATATCGTCCCTAACAGGGGCTAATTCTGTTACTTATACCGTGGTGTATGTTCATCAAAAAAGTTCTTTACCGTTTTATCCCAGTCATTCATCATTTCGTTGCGCTCTTTATTAAGCGCCTGGTTGGTACTGTTATATGCATCCGCAGCAGCGTTCATATCTATTACGCTTTTATTATAGGTATCAACTTCTGCTTTTGAAGGGCTGCTCTTTTTTGCAAATTCTTTTTTAATGGTTTCAAAACGCTCCTGTGTTAAAAAAAACTCGC
This sequence comes from Chitinophagaceae bacterium, assembly GCA_031410355.1. GTDB lineage: Bacteria > Bacteroidota > Bacteroidia > Chitinophagales > Chitinophagaceae > Ferruginibacter. The sequence continues at coordinate 530 of JANNYY010000214.1, forward strand.
TTACTGTATTCATTTTTTCATTTTCTTTTACAAAAAAATTCATCGCCATTTTACAGGCACTCATTAAGCTGTTATCCCCCTGGAAACCTTTAGTGCCTGTCAGTTTCTCCAGCCCTTCCTGTGCATAGCGCAACAAGGAACTTTTGTTTTGCTCAATGCCGGTGATGTTATTTTTATCCATTGCTTCCAATAAATAATTTTCCTGCTTATAGGCTTTAAAAAAGATAAGGTACAGGTCATTATAATACTGGTTCACTTCACGCACCTGCTTCATCTTCTCTCCCAGTTCCGAATTATCTTTATTTAAGGTAATATTATTTTTTGCAGCGAAGGCCGCTGTTGCAAGCTGCATCTTATCGTTGCCCTCTTCCAATTTTTTATCAACCATTTCCTGTGCCATCATATAGGCTTCCATGCCATCATAACTTTGTTCTGCAATCTCTTCCATATTTACAATTTTGCTGTAATCTTCATTAAGTACATTAAAATACAGTTTAATAAAAACCACGGTTGAGTCACGGTAACTTTTATCGCCTTTAAATGAAGGCATAGCGGAAATATTCATCCGGGCTTCCTGTACTTCATCCAGCAGTTTAGTGCGCAGGTTTTCCACCTTCCTGGCTTTTTTACCATGCGCAGCAGCACTGGCATAGCTCATAAATTTTTTGGAAACATTTTCTCGCTGCTGGCTTATGGACTTCATGTACTCCAGTGGATTATCATAATCCTGCGCAGCAGCAGAAAAACTTAAAAACTGTATTGCAATAAATAATAAAAAGAGTTGTTTCATAAAAGGCATTTTTTATTTTAAGGATTCTTGTATGTTTTTTTGGGAATTTTTTATTTAACCCAATCCATCATAATTTTATATGCTTCTGCTAATGTAATATCTTTTGTAACCATTTTTAAATACGCTTCGTTATTATCTTTACTGTGTTGGGTTGATACATTTATCCGCTGCCTGTCGAACCCATTATTGGTTACGGATAATAATGCAATGTCAGCTTCATCACCGGCGCTAAGTTCCTTAAACATCTCCATTGTTTTTTTGTAATGAGCGGCATAACCATTCCATTGCAAAGGAATTGTTCTTCCCTTTTTATAATCTTTTAGCCACGTACTGAATGTATTTATTGTTTTAAAATAAGCATCACCCGATATCCTTTGGGCACTTTTAGCTTTTAAGATTTGCACAGGCAAGGCTGCTGCAGGCTGGTAAACACCCGCTTTGCTGTTATCTGGCTGTAACGCACTGCTGTTCGCCTTTTCCTTATACAGATCATCCGAATACAGGTCGGGTAATTCAATATCAGGTACCACTCCCTTCCATTGCGTGGTACTGCCGTTAACGCGGTAAAATTTCTTCTGTGTAACTTTTACAAAGTCTTCGTAAGTTTTATTTTTCG
>JANNYY010000215.1:0-13052 GCA_031410355.1 Chitinophagaceae bacterium
CAATTAATGGATTTGGTAATACATTTAGGCCAGGAATGATACACGAATAATTTGCACCCTGATTAGCTGTAATATTTAATGAGGTTTGACGGCTGAATGTCTGCAAGGCAACGGTATATCCAGTAGCATTATCAGGTAAATCAACTGTAAATGAATATGTTTTATATACATAATCTAAAGTTGGGGCATTTGAAATGCAGGGTGAACTTATGATTGGAACAGGTAAGGTTCCTACAAAATCTTGCGGAGCCAGCCAGTTGTCAAAATTACCTGGTCCACCATTACCAATTACTTTTTGGTTGTTATCATTATCATATATCCCAACTATGTATTGGGTACTTAACCCGGCTCCGCTGGTGGCATCTTTTAAAAGTAGGAGGTGAACCTTGTATTGTTTGGTGTTTGATAAAGCCCCTGGGCCAAGATATTGATACCTCATTTCACCACCAATAATATGTGTGGCAAACGCAACAGGTATTAAAAAAATAAACAGGCAGAAAAATAAAATTTTCTTCATATTCAATATAGTTGCAGTTGGGGGAAAGTTTAAAGTTAACGAAAAACGCCGTCTTAACCATAAAGACGGCGTTATAAACTTATATACATGCTGAGGATAATACTACCTGATGAGTATTACACTGCCTTTTCTTTTTAGCTTATTGTTTAAATAATCCACTCCCTCGGCATACCACACATAAGTTGCGGTTTCCTGCTTTTTGCCTGCAAAAGTGCCATCCCAGCCGGTACCGTTACCGGTGCCGGAGTACAACATTTGCCCCCAGCGGTTATATACCCTGAAAATATCCAGCGATTTCATGCCAATGAGTATGGGCCTGAAAATATCATTATCCCCATCGCCGTTTGGCGTAAAAGCATTGGGTACATACAGGTCGGGTTTTAATTTAAAAAGGTGAACACGGATACTGTCAGTATCAAAACAGCCAAATGCATTACTTACCCTTACAATATATTCAATATCGTTTTGGGGTAATGATATTGGATTACTGATAAAAGGATCATTTAACCAGGTAGTTGGAATCCAGGCATAATTAATACTGCCCGATGCTCCTAACTGTAGTGGCTGGCCCAAAACTACCGAAGTATCCCGTGGCCCTGCATTGGCTTTTATCTTTGATACAAAAACAAATACAGTATCTTTTACCGCCTTGGGGCAACCCAATACATCACGTACTGTAACTATGTACCGCACATTATCAGTTGGTTTTACCGAAATGGGGTTTGGAATATTGGTAGCGGTTAAAAAAGCCGAAGGGCTCCAGGAATAAATGCTGCCACCCGATGCATTCAGTTGTACAGAGCCACCAACACAAATGGTATTATCGGGTCCTGCATTTGCCACCGGGTAAGGGATTGCGGTGATGGTGATATCATCCTGGGCAATACATTTACCAATATTACCCACTACATGGTAGGTTGTGGTTACAATTGGTTTTGCCGTTGGATTTTTTAAGGTTGAGTTATTTAAAGTATTGCCTGCGGGATTCTCTGTCCACAAAAAACTCAATGCATCGCTGGTTAGTTGTAACACCACAGAATCTTTAAGGCAAATGCTGGTATCGGCGCCGCCAAACTGTGTAACAAAATTTTTCACATTTATTTTAACCGGTTTGCTGGCTGTGCAGCCAAAGGCATCTGTAAGGGTTACGGTGTAGGTGGTGGTTACATCAGGACTAACCAGGGGATCAGGTATATTTACATTACTGATCATGTAATTGGGGCTCCACAAAAATGAACCGCTACCCACCGCATTTAACTGCAGGGTATCAATAATACAAATTAAAGTATCGTTGGGTGCAGTTAATACGGGCTGCTCTAAAACATCAATTCTTTTAAGGATAGTATCAATACAACCAACACTGGTTGAAACAATAAACTCTACATCATAACTATTTGCAGAAGTGTATGTATGTGTTGGATTTCGTGAAGAAGAAGTATTTGACGGAGATGAAAAATCTCCAAAATTCCATTTCCAGTTATTAATAACGCCGTAGGTGGCAGTGGTAATATCGGTAAACTGTATGGGTGTGTTTTTACACTTGCCTGCAACCGTAAAATCAGGAGCAAAGCCAGGGAATACATTTACCGGGGAAGTAGTAGAGTCAGAACAGGTGAGTCCCCTGTTAATAACGAGTTTAAGTGTGTAAACACCGGCAGCAGCATACGTGTGTGGTGGCGATTGAAGTGTAGAAGTATCACCATCACCAAAATCCCAGTAATAAGTTAGAATATTAGAACTTGTACTTGTACTTGAAAAATTAAAATCAAAATTGTCACAATTTCTATACGAAGTTTCCAATCCTGCAGAAGCAAGGTCGCAATCACTCACATTAATAATAAAATCTTTACGGTGCTCAGCAATTAAAGAACCATTTCTATATTCCTTTACTAAAACAGCAACCACATATTTTTCGGGACTGTTACCAAAAAATTGCGGTGGTGCAATGCCGGAAATAATGCCTGTATTTTGATTAATAACAGCCAGGTTACCTAAGGGATTTGTTGCTGTAAAGCCATTTATATAAGGAACCGGCTGATAATAAGGGGGTGATGCATTTGGTGCCGGTGGATTTATATTAGCAGAGTTTGTTGCATTACTGCGGTCATAAGCATGAGTAAAACTATACACCAACGAATCACCATCCGGGTCTGTAGCATTAAAACTAAAAGTGAAAGCTTTTTGAAAACAGATAGCAGATACACTTATATCAAATTGAGGGCTGCTGTTGTGGCCAACCGGCAAACTTATTAAACCCGGTATCCTGCAAATATAAGTTGAACCACTGCCCTGGCTGGCAGGATAATCCACATTAACCATAGGATGAACCCGGCAACAGGTATTATAGGTGCCGGTATATCCTTTTTGGTTAACAGGTAAATCAATTGTAAAAGTAAAATACCCCACAGTGTAATTAAGCGATGGTGCATTGGTCATGCATGGAGGGAAAGGGGCAACAGGAACTGTACTCAAACTGGTTCGCAGCACATCAAAATATTGGCCACTGCCGGGATATTGCTGTAAATTATCGTTATTAAAAATAGCTATCCAAACTGATGCAGGCATTTGAGCCCCCGGAGGATTTGAGGTATTAGATGCTTCATCTCTAAATAACCTGAGTGTAATTTGATATTTATTTGTATTTGCGGCAGAACCCGGCCCAAGATATTGATATATCATTTCGCCACCCGTGATATGTGTGGCAAATGAAACTGAAGTGAAAATAGAAAACAACATCACAAATAGGAATCTCTTCATATCATTAATTAAAGCTATTGTATGACCTAAAAGTAGTGAAAAACGCTGCCTTTTTAACGTATGCTTTTATTAAATAGTATTATTTATCTGATGAAGGGCATTATTTACCATTTCAGTTTCCTCAAACATGCCCATGTGAGCACTGTTGCGTAAAATATGTATATAGGATATTGCGGGTAGATAACATTGCTGCATACTTTGCGCAAAAGGCACGGCCTTGTCATGCTCACCAATAATAAAGAGGATAGGTTTATTAAAGTTTTTTAAAACAGCAGTTCTGTCCGGCCGGTTTATCATGGCCTGGTAATATTGAATGATGGCTTCATCTTTAAAAGCCCTGCTTTTTTCGACCAGGTCATCCACCATTGCTTTGTTATTTGCTGACCAGCTTTCTGTAAATAATTCCGGGATGCTGCTCCGTAAAAATTCAAAAGCCCCATACTTTTTAATAAATTCAATTGACTTTAAACGGTTGGCTTTTTTTTCTTCATTATCTGCAAAGGCAGATGAATGAACCAACGCAAAAGATGAAAGTTGATCTGGATATTTTTCTGCAAAGGCAAGGGTTATATAGCCGCCCATGCTATGACCAATCATCATACATTCTTCTATTTTTTCTCTGGCCAAAATAATTTTTACAACTTCAGCATAATCTTCGATGCCAATTGCCAACTGCGAATTGATGACTGCTGACTTTCCGCTGCCGGGGAGATCAGGAATTATTAAAGTAAAATGATCTTTTAAATATTCAACCTGGTTATTCCAGATGTCTCCATCTTCGCCAAAGCCGTGTATTAAAACTACCGGCCTGCCTTTACCAATGGTACGGTAAAAGATTTGTGAGGATTGATATGTAATGGTTTTTGATTCCACGAATTAAATGAATTACACTAATTACACGAATTTAAGGTAATTGCATTTGTATTAATTAGTGTACTGAGCTAGTCGAAGTATTCGTGGTAACAGATTTTTTTATACTCCGGTAAATCAAAAATAAAATGATTGGTATTAATCCATTGTTCATTTGCTGCGGTAAAAAGAACCAGCTTATTAAAACTGCCATTAAAGTCACAGCGGTAAACTTAAAATATTTTTTTACCCAGGTTTTTTTACTGTTTACAAAGAATGCTATTACGGTATGCGTTGGCCAGGCCCAGGTTAAATTAAAATTGTCTTTACACATAGCATGGTCGGTTGCCGTCCACATTAAGATCATAATAATACCCAAAAACCCGGTCAAGAAAAAGAACAGTCCATCAAATCCCTGCAGGAATGACTGCGCCATTTTATTTTTTACCCACAGGGCCCTGCGGGCAAAATCCAGCAAAACAATAAAAATTAATAGCAATGAAAAAACGACAAAAGGAGTGAAGAAAGATCTTTCAGTATTTTCATTTGATATGGGATATAAATTTTGTGATGATAAAATCATTCTTTGTTTGCTGCTGTCCAGGCTTTTCATAAGGTTGTCTGGCAGAAATTGCATTTGCTCTGCTGTCATAACCGCATCTGTAGGCTGGCCCATTAACATATCAATACCCAGTTTGCTCCAGCCCTTATGGTTTTTATCAAGATATTGATGAATGGCCTGGCGAAAGGTACTGCCCACCGGCATCACAGGTTTTTTTGAAAATGCGGAATCGTGTTGTTTTTTTAAAATGTCCCTGAGCCTGGTTGTGCAGTTATCAAAAAAGAAATCGTATTTGTAATACTTGTTTTCTTCTTTTAAATTTTCATTTAAAAAATGTTGTAAGCTTTTTTTTTCTTCGCCGGATAAATTTAAAACCTGTTCTGTTATTCCCCTGTTTGCCTCCTGGTATAAAGCTTTAAAACCATTGGGCCCCTGGAATTCTTCGGCAGAAACATAGTATAACAATTTACCTCTTACAAACTTTATATAAAATCCATCATCAAAATTAAAAGTGCCATAGTTGTAAACAATATCAGTAACACTGTTGCTGTCAATTACCCTGAAAGCGCTGTGCCCGAATGTTGAATATAATTCTTCGCCAGGTGTGCAGGTGAGCAGGGAGATGCGGAGGCGGGAGCTGTCTTGAGCCTTGGCGGAATTAAAAATTAAAAATGAAAAATTAAAAATGAGGATTATGCCAATTACAGATTTTTTCATTGTTGCTGTTGACCTCACCCCAACCCCTCTCCAAGGGAGAGGGAACTGGAATTGGACAGATTTTAATTTCAGAATAGTATTTTTAATTGCTTTCATTTAACCGATTCAATAACAGCCGAATGAGTGGTTATTTATTTCTTTTTACTAAAAGAAATAATAACTAAGTATCCTTGCCAATGAAGCCAAATAGTAATTCCAAAGACGGGCCCCAAAAAATCCTGTACCAAAAAATTTAAGAACCGGTTGCAATCATCAAAGCAGTTGCCCTCAGTTCCCCCTTCAGGGGGCGGAGGGGGTTATTTACCTCGAATAATTCGGTGCCTCCTTCGTTATCTCAATATCATGTGCATGGCTTTCTCTCATACCGGCATTTGTTATTTTTACAAAAGTTGCATTTTGTAATTCGTTTATATTTTTTGCGCCGCAATAGCCCATGCCTGCCCGTAAGCCACCTGTAAACTGCTGTACCACTTCCCGTAAATTTCCTTTGAAAGCAACCCGGCCTTCAATGCCTTCCGGCACAAACTTTTTAATATCATCTTCCACATCCTGGAAATAACGGTCGCTGCTTCCCTGTGCCATGGCGCCCAATGAACCCATGCCGCGGTATTGTTTAAATTTTCTTCCTTCATAAATAATTGTTTCGCCGGGGCTCTCTTCGGTGCCGGCAAAAACATTGCCCATCATTACACAACTGGCCCCGGCTGCCAATGCTTTTACCATGTCGCCGGTATATCTAATTCCACCATCGCTGATGATACCTATTTTTTTATTTTTTAATGCAGCGGCCGCTTCCATAACAGCCGTAATTTGTGGTACGCCTGTACCGGCAACAATACGGGTAGTACAGATAGAACCCGGGCCAATACCTACTTTTACGGCATCGGCTCCGGCATCGGCCAATGCTTTTGCACCGGCACCTGTGCCAACATTACCGGCAATAACCTGTATATTTTTAAAATTAGTTTTTATATTTTTTAATGCATTGATAACGCCTTTTGTATGGCCATGTGCACTGTCTAAACAAATAACATCAACAGCCACATGGTGCAATGCTTCCACCCGCTGCATAATATCGTTTGTTATGCCCACGCCTGCACCTACGAGTAACCTGCCAAACGAATCTTTTACGGCATGTGGATGTGATTTTAATTTTAAAATATCGCCAAAAGTTACCAGGCCAATTAATTTTCCTGATTTATTAACCACCGGTAATTTTTCAATTTTATTTTTTTTGAAGATGAGTTCTGCTTTTTTTAAGTCGGTGCCTTCGGGTGCGGTAATGAGGTTTTCTTTTGTCATTACGGTACTCACTTTGTCTTTGTAATTTGTTTCAAAACGCAGGTCGCGGTTGGTGAGTATGCCTACTAATTTATAATTGGCATCAACTATAGGAATACCACCTATTTTATTCTCTTTCATTATCCGCAAAGCTTCGCCGATGGTTGCATCGGGACGCAGGGTTACGGGGTCAAGTATCAAACCGTTCTCACTTCTTTTTACTTTACGCACCTGGTCGGCCTGCTGTTCAATGGTCATGTTTTTATGTAAAATTCCAAGCCCGCCTTCTCTTGCTAAAGCAATAGCCAGCGCCGCTTCGGTAACGGTATCCATGGCGGCACTCAGCAAGGGCACGTGCAGCATTATGCTTTTAGTAAGTTGTGTACTGATATTAACATCACGGGGTAAAATCTGGGAGTAAGCAGGCATAAGTAAAACGTCATCGAACGTTAAGCCTTCACCGAAAAATTTTTTGGAATTGCTTTTAGCTGCGGGGTTATTTATTATTGCCATAGGCAAAGGTATGGCACAGCATTAAAAATTAAAAATTAAAATTGATTCAGAGATGCCTGCGAAACCTTTAGAAAAATACTGCTTAGATATTCATTCAACAATATAAATTGTATGATTACCTCAACAATAAAACAGTTCCGTTATTTTCAGATACGTAACCAAAAATATTGGTGAATTCGATACGGTATGCATACGTACCCACCGGCTGATTTTTTCCTTTAAAAGTTCCGTCCCATCCTTTTGTATAATCCCTGGACTCGAATATTTTTTCGCCATAGCGGTTAAAGATCATGCAACTGTACTGTACCACCGTTTGATAAAAGCCGGGTTTAAAAACATCATTCTTTCCATCATTATTTGGCGTAAAGGCATTTGCTATACCAATAGGAATACAGTTTTTGCGTTGAAGCCGGATGGTATCGCGGCCGGTACATTTGTTGAGGTCGGTTACGGTAAGGTAATAATTACCGGCAACCGATATGGAGATATTATCCAAAACCGATCCGGTGCTCCATAAATAACTGGTATAACCGGGCACTTTAATGTCCAGTATTTTTCCGTAACACAAGGGTTGGTCGGCTGGTAAAAAATTTGCAGGTAAGGTATCTATCGCCAGTATATACATGGTATCAGTTGCCTGGCAGTTATTTGCATCTGTTACCGTAACCCGGTATTGGCCAATATTGTTAGCAGTATAAGTGGGTTGTGTACTGTTATCCTGCCACAGGTAACTGTTGAATATACCGGGTGAAAGATCATAAGAATTGCCCTGGCATAATCTCCTGTCGGGGCCCAGGTTTGGTTTGGGACCAGGCCTCACCAATAAAATGGTGGTGATCACCGAATCGCAACCGGCAGTTGTAATCAGGGTATCCAGGTATGTTCCTGAAACAGTCTGATAACCGCCCCCGGCATAGTAAGATTGCCCTTCGCAAATGGCTGCATTTACTGTGGTATATGCCCTGTTGTTGATGGTAAGATTCAATGTAAGTATGCTGTCGCAACCTATACTGTTTACCAATACCTGGGTGTAAGTGCCACTTATCGTATAAGTTTGGCCATTTAGTGTATAATTGCCACAGGCAGTATCAATGAGCGTTCCCAAAGTAGGAGTAAAGCAATTGAACCATTTGAGCACGTAAATATCTGCAGAGTCAACTGCAGTCATATTAAATACGGCTGCGGTTGGATCAAAATCGGCTGTTTTCTGAAATCCGCCAATACCAAAAATATGCCCGTTAGTATCAGTAGTTACATCAAAACCCGATTCATCTGAAATTCCTCCAACCTGCCTTGCCCAAATAAATTCGCCTGTTGGTTTTATTTTCAGAAAAAAAATATCTGCACCACCGTTTGAAGTTTGGTTGAATGGATTTGGGCCTGGATCAAAATCTACCGTTGAACTAAAAGTTCCTGTTATGTATAGATTTCCCTTGTTGTCAATGGCTGATTTGGTTACCCTGTCCGTACCGGTTCCGCCAATTTGGTTAGCCCAAATAAAATTACCGGAAGCATCCAGGTTAAGCAAGTACAGGTCGAATGCACCTAATGAGGTACGGTTAAAAACAGCAGGCCCGGGGTCAAGGTCTGCCGTGCCAGAAAAACTGCCTGCTATCTGCAGGTTTCCGCTTGTATCTATTAATATTGAACTGCCTTCTGCACTGGCAGTACCGCCAATGTGTTTGGCCAGTAAAAGATTTCCATTATTGTCGAACTTTATGATGAAAGCATCTGTTACGCCACTGGCTGTAATATTAAAAACTGCCGGGCCGGGATCAAAGTCTGTTGTGCCGGAGAAATTCCCTGTGCAATAAATATTTCCGGAAGCATCGGTTGCAATAGACTGTCCCAGTTGTTGCAGTGGGCCGCTTAATTGTTTGGCCCAAACAAAATTTCCGCTGCTGTTCAATTTTAAAATAAAGGCATCAGGCAGGCCGTTGGAAGTCATATTAAAAATACCTGCGCCGGGATTGAAATCAGTAGTAGTATTAAAAATGCCTGTTGTAATGATATTGCCCGCCACATCTGTTTTAATGTTTAATATCCCATTATTGCCGCCTGCCAAACGTTTAGCCCAAACAAAATTACCGGACGCATTTAATTTTGTAATGAAGCTTTCTCCCAGTGAGGTAAGTGTGCCTAAAGGAAAAATACCGATTCCTGGATCCGCATCTACAATGCCAACCAATGTACTTGTATAATAAATTGAACCCGATGGATCAACTGAAAGAAACCCGCCTACATTAAGGCCGGGTGTGAATTGCCTGATTTGTTTGGCCCATACAAAACCCCCGTTGCTGTTGAGCTTGGATATATAAGTATTGGGAACGCCGAGAGAGTTAAGAAAGAAGGTGCCGGTTCCGGGATCAAAATCAACATTGCCGTTGAAAGTACCTACAGAATAAACATTGCCGGCAGCATCAACTTCTACGGCAATACCCAGGTCATTGTTTACATTACCCATCCGCTTTGCCCATTTAAAATTTACTGTTTGGGCAAATCCAAAAGAGAATAGTAATGAAAAAATAAATGCCAATATCGCTTTGCTCATTCCGGGCTATAATAAAAAAATAATTTCAAAAGTAGTTTTATTACAGATAATTTCAAAAAGGGAAAACTAAATGATAGCTGCATTGACAGGTCTGAACGATCATTCTTTCATAAACTGTCTTTCACACCTATCTATCAAATTTTTTAGAGCAGCTTATACAGTTTCCCTGGTAAGGATGCCACTACACCCTGCATTTCAAGCATCAGCAACGCAGTTGCTACAGCACTGCTGCCTAGCCCGCTTTTAAAATAGAGTTCATCAATCTGTATGCTTTCCTGTAGTTGTAAAATATCCACAATAATTTTTTCTTGGGGCGTTAACTCAATAAATAATTCTCTTTGTTTTTTAGCAGCAGGTTTTGGTGCCGGGCTCCAGTTCATCATTTCTAAAAAATCTTCCGCTGAATTTATGAGTGCAGCCTTATTATTTTTAATTAGATAATTACAGCCTTCGCTCTTTGCATCATTGGTACGGCCGGGTATGGCAAACACATCTTTGTTATACCCATTTCCTAATTCAGCAGTTATAAGTGAGCCGCCCTTTTTTCCGCTTTCTATAACAATTACGGCATCGCAAATTCCGGCAACAATGCGGTTGCGTTTGGGAAAATTCTGTTTGTCGGGGTTTGTATTGCTGATAAATTCTGTGAGTAAACCGCCTTGCCCGGTTATTTGTTTTGCCAATGCTTTATTCTGTTGCGGATAAATCCTGTCGAGCCCGTGAGCCAGTACGGCAATGGTTTGCAGGTTGTTTTTTAAAGCAGATTTGTGTGCAATGGTATCAATCCCAAAAGCCAGCCCGCTAACCACGATTACATTTTCTGATTGCAGTTCTTCAATAAATTTTTCACAAACCATTTTTCCATAATCTGAATTATTACGGGTGCCTACAATGGAAACAATCTTGGACGTATTCAGATTGGCATTGCCCCGGTAATAAAGTAATGCAGGGCTGTCGTAGCAGTTTAATAAACGTTTGGGATAATTTTCACCGGTAATAAAAAGCGGTGTGATCTTATATTTTTCAATAAATTTTATTTCTTCTTCTGAGCTGCTGAAATCGGTAAACTCTTTTATTGATCTTGCCCTTACTGTTCCAATGCCTTCAATGATATCCAGTTCTTTTCTTTTCGCTTTAAAGATGGCTTCCGCACTTCCATATATGTTTACCAAACCTTTGGCGTGTACATCACCAATGTTGGGAACAAGGGTGAGGGCAATTTGGTAAAGTAAATCATTGTGCATAGGGAATGAGGCATTTAAATGCACAACAATAATAAATAAAATATTTCAATTACTGATGACGCTTAATTCTGTCCTCCTGTTCAACGCCTTTCCTCCCTCTGTCGTATTATTTGTTACAGGTTTTGTTGAGCCAAATCCTTTGTAAGTAAGCCTTTGAACGGTAATGCCCTTGCTTAATAAATAACCAACAACAGATTTTGACCTGTTGGTTGAGAGCAACTGGTTGTCTTTTTCCTGTCCCACATTATCGGTATACCCGTCTATCTGTATTTTTAAATTTGGATTGTCATTAAGCAGCGTAACCAATTTATTTAACTCCGATTTTGATTCATTTTGTAATTCAAATTTGCCTGTTTCGAAAAAGATATTTTTTAAAACAATTGTTGCTCCTTTTTCAATCGGTTGTAAAGGGATGTTTACTGTAAAAATTGAGTCAACATTATTTTTAGACAGCGAAAAATTATCAGAATAAAATAAATAGCCCTTGCGGTTTACATTAAAAGCATAATCTTTTCCAACGGGTAAAGTAACTAAGTAATTGCCATCTTCATCTGTTTGTATTTTACTGATGAGGTTACCGCTTTTTAAATCGGTTAATTCAACTGCCGAGGGTAAACCAACAGTTGTTTTTTTATCAAATACTTTTCCCTTTACCCATAAAGTTTTTAAAGGCCTGATATCTTCTCTTAGTTGAAAAGAATAAATATCGAGGCCGCCTTTAGTATCTGTTCCTTCGCTTGCATAATATGCTGTTTTACCATCAGCCGCTACAATTAAAGAGCCCTGGTCATCAATTGTATTTACAGGGTAACCCAGGTTTTCCGCAAGGGTCCAGCTACTGTCATTAACTTTTTTACTATAAAAAAGATCTGTCATGCCGTAGCCGGGATGGCCATTGCTGTTGAAATACAGGGTTTCATTATCAGCATGCATAAACGGGCAACTTTCATCGCCGGATGTATTAACAGCTTCGCCCAAATTTTCCGGGCGGCTCCACTTGCCTGTTGGTAAGCGGTGTGTTACCCAAATGTCACGTCCACCAAATCCTCCGGACATGCTGCTGGCAAAATACAGGTCTCTTTTATCGGGCGATAAAGAAGGAGAGGATTCCCAAAAATCTGTATTCACAATTGGCCCCAGGTTTTGCGGCTCACTCCAGCCGTTATTTGTTTTTACAGAAAAATACAGATCGCAACTGCCCTGTCCTTCGGGATAATTACAACCGGTAAAGATCAAAAGTTGTCCATCCTGCGAAATATTTTGAGCGCCTTCATTCAGGTTAGTATTTACTTTTCCTCCCAATGGTTTTGCTTCGCTCCATTTACCATCAATAAAATTACTTTCATAAAAATCTTCATCGCTGGCAACGCGGCGGGTAAAGATCATTTTACTTCCATCAATGGTTAACGAAGGGAAGTATTCTAAATCTTTTGTGTTTATATTGTTGCCCATATTTACTGGAGAAAAAATATAATCTTTGGAGGCGTGTTTTTTGTCATAATCCAGGGCAAAAGTGTAAGTAGTTTTACGGTAATTACCTGCTTTAATACTTTGCGGGTTTAAAGTTGGGTTTGCTAAAAATTCAATAACCGCATTTAAAGCCTGTTTAAATTTACCAACCCCTGCCAGCGAAATAGAATAGGGAAGTAAATAGGTTTTTGAATAAACTGAATCCATTTTCAATCCTTTTTCAAAATCTGCAACTGAAGCAGCATAATTTTTTTGTTCGGCATAAATACCTGCACGGGATAAAAACACATCTACAAACCTGGGATCAATAGCGAGTGCCTGATCAAGATGTTTAAATGCTGCTGAATAATTTCCTGCAGTAGCTTCTTCATAAGCCTGGCCATAAATTTCGCCGGCTTTTTTATTTACTTTATCTGGATTGTACCATTGGGCCATACTAATGTAAGATGTAAGAAGTAAGATGTACAACAGTATTATTCGCATAAAAACCTTGGCTTGAAAATTTCAAAAATATATTAAAGTGAAGGTAAAACGAAAAGGATGCCGTTTTATTCCTGGTGCTTAATTATAACATTTCCTTTTACGGAACAT
>JANNYY010000216.1:0-2002 GCA_031410355.1 Chitinophagaceae bacterium
GTTATTTCATCATTGGGTTTTGTTTTTTCCAGGGCTCCTAATGCTTCTTCCACATTTCTTACTGTTTCATTATTTATTGCTGTAATGGTATAACCCACATAAGCTGATAAAGATTTTGCAGCAGGCCCATCGGGCAATACACCGCTGATAAAAGGCAGGGGGTCAATTTCTTCCTTGTCACTGTTGCCATATTTTTGCTCGTAATACGAATCAAGCTTAAGCCTGGCTATTTCAATACCCAGGTAAGCTCTTTTAACAAGGCCGTTATTATTAATGATATCATTTACCAGCCTTTCAGAAAGGCCGGCCTCCAGTGCAAAATTAATTTGGGGCTGCCAGATGGATGTGTTACCCTGTTGTGCAAAAGCGATCTGGGAATTGATGCCGACAACATCGCCTGCAATATCCACTAAAGGCCCGCCACTGTTACCCCATATAACGGTTGCTGTAGATTGCAGGAAACCAAACTTACCGGTGAGGCCACCTCTAACCCTGTTTTTAGCGCTGATGATACCATCTGTTACCGAATAAGGATAATCACCCAATGGGTTGCCAATGGCAAATACAGATTCACCAACGTTTACTTCTGCTGTTCTGAATTTAATACTGGTTATTTCTGCACCGGGTTGATCAATAAATTCCAACACGGCAATATCATAAAAGGAATCTCCGCCTACAATTTTCATGTTGTATTTTTTATACCCAATACTATATATATAAATGCTGCCATCTGTTTCTGAGGCATCCTGCACCACATGTGCATTGGTAACTACATACATTTTGTCGTTCTTTTTAATAACGAAACCAGATCCGCTGCTTTTGGCCCCGGTAAGATCTAACGCTTTGCTGTAGGCCATTGCATTGGAGTTGCCGCGGAACCCCATTGGTTTCATGGCTACATCGGTTTGATATATGGCTACGGTTACAACAGCACTCAGTGCATAATCAACCATTTTAACGGCAGGAGAACTTTGGGCAAAGGCAGTAAACATGCAGGTTACGGCAAGTATAAAAGTTGAGAGAGACTTAAACATATTTTTGAGATATTTTTTGATAAAAAAAGTTTTACTATCTATAAAAATAGTGGCAAAGATCTTAACTGCAAAATAATGTGTGTAACAGAAAATTTCTTCTTCAAATACATTGATAAATTTTCTGAAAGGTATCACTATAAATTCAATCTGTTATACCCACCCGTGGGTATAATTTAATTTATATAAAAAAATTGGAAGTTTACTTAACCAATCATCTGTAAGATGCTATTCAAATTTTATGTATGTTGATTTTATTTTACATTTCCTGTTTCCGGATACATTGCAAGCGCTTCTTTGCCTGATGTTGGTTTTTGCAAAATATAATTTTAAATCCGGTTTACTTTATCCGCCCAAATCAATCACCCTGTATTATTTAAAACCTGTATCTTCCCGCTCATGAAAATATTTGCCATACTTATACTTACTCTGCTGTCATCCGCTACCATGGCTCAATCCTACAAGTTAGAAGTAAATTCCGGAAACCATGACGAAATCATAAGTTCTTACTACGACCGGGAAGCCAACCAGTTGATTGCACTGGATAAACTGGGTTTTGTGGTGGTTTGGGATCTTTCTAATTTTTCAATTCTGAACAAATTTCAGCTACCACCCGAAAGCGCTTTTGGCGATACCAAAAAACAGGTAATGGGTAAATATGAAGTAAAGGCTTATGACAGCGTGATCACTATACTCAATCCAAAAAATCTTTACAATACAAAAAACGGCGAACGCCTGGTGGATGTGTACGACAGAAGAACTGGCACCTTTAAAACCCAAACACGCATTGGTAAAATAAGTAACCTCGCCTTTACCAAAGACCATGCTCAACTGGCAGTTGTTGTTACCACGACCAAATCGGGATATGATGAATTGTTTACCGAAGGGCGCATTGTAAAAACTTATTCCGAATCAAATTCAATTACTGAAACAACAGATGCCGTGGTGAGCTGCTTACAGCTTGATGAAAA
>JANNYY010000217.1:0-12955 GCA_031410355.1 Chitinophagaceae bacterium
ACAATTGCTGGCCGGTTTGCCCGGCGGCATAAAAGGTACGCTGTACCTGCGTGCCGCCAAAACTCCTGTTGCTTAATAGCCCTCCATATTCCCGTGCAAACGGAACACCCTGGGCAACACACTGATCTATGATAGCAGCGCTAACTTCGGCCAGGCGATGTACGTTAGCTTCTCTCGATCTGTAATCTCCGCCTTTAACGGTATCGTAAAATAAACGAAAGACGGAGTCACCATCATTCTGATAATTCTTTGCTGCATTAATGCCTCCCTGGGCTGCTATACTGTGTGCCCGGCGCGGACTATCCTGGAAACAAAATGCTTTTACACTATAACCCATTTCTCCCAAAGATGCTGCTGCAGAGGCTCCGGCCAAACCCGTACCTACCACAATTATTTCAAGTTTCCGTTTGTTGGCCGGGTTAACCAGTTTTACATGGCCCTTATAATCGGTCCACTTTTTATTCATTTCTCCCTGTGGTATTTTTGAATCTAAAGACATGTGTATGGTTGATTAGTTTATTCTTTTTTTACTTAACATTAGTACTACTATTAAACATTGTTGTGAACTTGTTCTGTTCTTCTTTTTCTTTTAGTACTTGTACTTTTTATTTTCTATTCAGCTTTTTTACCTCATCCTCCCTCTCCTAAGGGAGAAGGAGCGGTACATTTAACATAGCTTAACATCATCTCTTACATATCATCATTAATTTCTTTTTCATCAACAATTCAACACCTATTTATCTTTCGCAGAAACCAATCTTCGCTTTTAATCTCCGCTACAATTAGTTCCCCCTTCAGGGGGCGGAGGGGGCCGTGTTCTTTTAATTTATCCATCCTGCATAAATAGAAATTGGCATAGCAGCAAATAACAAACATATCCCAAGAGAAAAAGTAAAGCCAACTCCCCTTATTATTGGAGAATATTTTTTATGATTTAAACCAAATGTTTGAAAGGCACTTTGAAAACCATGGAGTAAATGCCAGAAAAGGGAAATAACGCCCAACACATAAATGATAACTACCCAAAGATCCTGGAAAACCATAAGCATGGCTTTGTACAAATTATGTGCTTCCTGGTTGGCATATTCACCAAGCGTGGTGGTTTCCAGAACCTGTATGTTTGCCATACCGCCAAAGCGTGAAGGCACCCAAAAATGATACAAATGCATCACCAGGAAAAGCAGGATCAAAGTACCCAGCAAACCCATACTTCGGCTGTACCATTTACTATTGGTTTGTGGTTTATTAACAGCATATTTTATGGGCCTTGCTTTTGCATTCTGCCACCATAAGATAAGCCCCTGAATAATGTGTAAAAGCAAACCTGCAAATAAACCAATCTCAAACGTGCGTACAAAAAAATTGCTGCCCATAAAATGACCCCAGTGATTAAAAGTTTGCCCACCATCATTATAAAAGATCATGGCATTTATTGTACAATGCACCAGCAGGAAGGATATAAGAAAAAAACCGGTAAGCCCCATGATAATTTTTTTACCAATGGACGAATTGAAAAAATGTTTCCAGGTCATATTGAAAGAGTTAGAAATGTTTTTTGCCCGACAGTTATCGGGGTACAAAAATACGACAGGATGAAGCAAAAACAGCCACAATGCAAATTTTTATGGGAAACCCGTTTTATATTGCCTCATCAACTTTATCCGTTTAATCTTTTTATTATTAAATCATCAATTTGTTCAAAAATAATTTCCGGTTTTAACGTTCGCCATTGTGGAAAATCAAGCAGGTTTATATAGTTTGTAAGCCTGGCATTTCTAAAGTCATACTGGCTCTGCGTGGGCATATCCAGTATGATAACCCATCCCCCAACATCTTCCAGTTGCTCACGCCAGTCTTCATAATAACTATCATCACTGCTGTGAAAGTTCAATACATTTTCCGCGATCAAAATAAATTTTGTAATTCCTTGTGCAAACATAATATCAGTAATATTCCGCCGCAGTGTCATAATATCATTTTCAATGGCATCATTCCATTCACCCAATAACTCAATGATACAATAGCTTTGTTCATAATCAACAAACAAAATTTTCAGGTATAATGTTCGGGAACCAAAATCATCCCATTGGGGATGAATATAAAAATTATAAACGGTGTTGGAGAATTCGAATTCGCTGTATTCACGCTTATAAAAGGGTGAAAGCGGGTCTTCTTCGGCTTCATACAAATGCCGCCAGTTGTAATATGGTTCTATATCCTGCAAAATCGCTGATTTATATTAATAAAGATGATACGCTGATAAACAAATTTCAAATAAATCAGCGAAATCAAAAACAATCTTTTTTAAAATCTGCGATAAAAAAGAGGGTTGTCAAATAATTGACAACCCCTTACACTTAATAACCGTAATTTTTTTATTGTACTACAATTCTTTCTGTAAAAATAAATTTATTGCTTGCATCGGTTACTTTAACCATGTACATACCTTTTGCAAAGCTTTTGTTTAATGAAACTTTTTCAACCTGTGTTTTAGCATTAACATTTACAATTGTGTTAGACAGTGGCTTACCCGACAGGTCAGTAATGGTAACATTGTATTTACCGGCTGCCTGGCCATCAAAATAAATATTGAATTCACTATTGGTAACCGGGTTAGGGAAAATATGTGCCTCGTTGGTTAATACAGGAACAACCGGTTTAAAGTCAGCAAAGGTTCTGGCTGCATCGGCTTCTTTTTGATATAACAGATTACCATTAGCCAGGTCAGAAGCATTGTAAACCATATCAGAGCCTTCAATAAAAGAAGCTTTAAAATCAGTTAAAGAAAACTTGTAGTATCCTGCAAAAGTATTGGCACTGGCTACAACCACATTACCATCCTTATCAACAGCAGCGCCGTTGGTACTGTATGTGGCGGGTAACCCGGTAATATATCCAATTTGCTTCGCTACCCTGGTTTCTACATCCAGAACAAATACATAATGATTAGCAGAGATGATGTATAATTTATTGTACGCATCAGCGATCATATCACCACCCCAACTGGTGCATTTATTTTTGATAGACACAGTTTTGTTTGATTCATCATCAACAACAGCACCCAGATCGGTAATAGATACTTTTTTACCGGTTGTAAATTTTACCAAACGGCTGGCATCATTATTTAATGCATAACCATTACCATCGGCCCCAATAACCATACGGGTAAAATGATTGGCTTCGTCCTGTAAAGCTGTATTTGTGTTTAATACTGTAGAAGTAACCGAATAATATTTTTGTTGATCACCTTTTGCATTTAAATCGAGCCAGCGTAATTCGCCAACACGCATGGGTGTAAAAAACAGTTTGTTTTGATTCTTGTCGTAAGCTGCAGCGGCCACCATGGTTTCGGTTGGGCTTTGCTGAACCAGTGACTTACTCTTTGAATCAGCATCCATCATAACAAATGCTGTTTTTTCTCTTTGATAAATGTCCTGAACAATTTTGCCCGAGGTAATATCCACCTGGCGAATGTTCATCCACATAAAATCATGATTGCCGTCTCCGGTTATTGCAAAGGTTTTGTTGGCATCCTGTGCCAAAGCAGTAAAGCTGGTTGCAATAAAAGCTGCTGAAAGTAAAAGTTTAACGTTCATAAGAGGAGTTTTATTTTTTAGTATTGATACGTAAATTAGTAAAATTACATAAACCAAACAATATTTTTTTATAAATGGTAATTTTTAATGGCAGTTTTAACGCTGCCGGTTTTTAAAAGCAGTTCCCTTGCTGTTTCATAATCATCAATTTTAGCCTTTTCCATCAGCATTTTTACACCACGGTCAACTAATTTATCGTTTGTAAGCTGCATATTTACCATCTTATTGTCTTCTACCCTTCCAAGCTGTATCATAACGGCTGTTGAAATCATGTTGAGAATTTGCTTTTGGGCTGTGCCACTCTTCATTCGTGTGCTGCCTGTAACAAATTCGGGCCCAACAACGGCTTCAATAGGAAAATCTGCGGCCGCACTGATAGGTGCACCAGGGTTACAGCTAATACTTCCGGTTATAATGTTATTTGCCTTACATTTTTTCAGGGCTGCAATTACATACGGCGTTGTTCCGCTGGCAGCAATGCCAATAACAACATCTTTTTCATTAACCGCATGTGCCTGCAGATCAAGCCAGCCTTGTTCTGTATCATCTTCGGCAAATTCAACGGCTTCGGTTATTGCCTTAATACCACCCGCAATAATACCAATTACCAGCCCATAAGGCACGCCAAAAGTGGGCGGGCATTCACTGGCATCTACAATACCCAGGCGCCCACTGGTACCTGCACCTATGTAAAAGAGTCGGCCCCCCATCAGCATTTTATCTGCAATTGCAATAACCAGTTGCTCCATTTGCGGAATGGCGCTTTCAATGGCAGCAGGCACCATTTTATCCTCTTTATTTATGTTGTATAATAATTCAGATACCGGCATCTTTTCCAGGTGCCTGTAATTTGATTCCGATTCTGTTATCCTGTTAAACGACATAATATTACCGGTGAAATTTTACCAACCCATCCATTGGCTTCTTGATTATTTTACCCAATTGAATTTCGTAGGAGTTGCACATATCTTTTAAAACATCTTTAAAACCATAAGCAACGCTGCCAGTGAAATTGATAGGCATTGTCCAGCTTTCGCGGTATTTATAAATATGATTAAAGAAAAAATCATTAAAACTGTCTTCTATAATATTTTCGATCATGTAATGCCCCCGGTTCTCCACTAAAAAACCGGTAAATGCAGCCAGGTAACGGTTTGGCAATGGTTTTTTATAAACTGCTGTAAGTATTTCGTCGCTATTGGTATTATACTTTGCATTAAAACGGTCCATCAGGTCTTCATCAAAGGTTTTATACAAAAAGTACTGTACAACTTTTCGGCCCAGGTAAGCACCACTGCCTTCATCTCCCAATACATAACCTAACCCGGGACTGTTTTTTACTATTTTTTTGCCATTGTAATAACAGGAATTTGAGCCCGTACCCAAAATGCAGGCAATACCTTTCTCATGCCCGCAAAGGGCCTTGGCTGCACCCATCAGGTCATGGTCTACTGCAACTTCTGCATCTGTAAAAACTTTTTGAATGGCTTTTTTAACAAGTTTCACATTATCAGCATTGCTGCAACCGGTACCATAAAAGAAAATTTCTTCAGGTTCTGTTTTTTTTAGTTTGAATTTCAGTTCTTCATTAATAATATATTCAATTTGCTCTGCAGAAAGAAAATAGGGGCTTAATCCCTGCGTATAAAAGGTTTTTGCAGATTTTCCGTTTAAGAGGCACCATTCTGTTTTTGTTGATCCACTGTCTGCTATTAATTTAATTGCCATTACTTTGTTTTAATATAGATTGAAGATAAATCATTTTGATTATAAAGCTGCAAGCAACAAGAGTTAAGAAAAAACGCTGATGAAAAAAATATTTGACCGCTGCAGTAAGATAAAGATTACTTCGATCTTTTATTCTAAAACTTCTCCCTTACAGCTTGCGTTCCCCTTGTTGCTTCTTCCTATCTTCGCAAAATGAATAAGAAAAAAATACAGGTTTGGTTACCATTGCTTTTCAGTTTAACTATGATTGCAGGAATGTATTTCGGGTATAAAATGAGGGATAATATGCCCGGTAAAAGTTTCTTTTTCGCAGAGAAGCGGAGACCTGTTCAGGAAATAATGGACCTGATCAACAGCCGCTATGTTGATGACGTAAAAATGGAAACACTTGCTGATACTGCCATACAGGCTATGCTGAGCAAATTAGACCCACACTCTGTTTTTATACCTGCTGAAGAGCTGCAACAGGTTAACGAAGACCTGGCGGGCAAATTTTTTGGTGTTGGTATTGAATTCAACATTTTTGATGACACGCTGAATGTAATTAATGTTTTAAAAGATGGCCCGGGTTTTAAAGCGGGATTGCTTACTGGTGATAAATTTATAAAAATCGGCGACAGTGCCGTTGCCGGAAATAAAACCAAAGCTGCTGATTACAGAAAACTACTGCGTGGCGACAGGGGCACAAAAGTTACCATTACTTATTTGCGCAATTATGTAAAACAACAGGCTACTATTAAACGTGATGCTATTCCATTGAGCAGTATTGATGCAAGTTATATGATGACCAAAGATATTGGTTACATAAGGCTTAACAAATTCTCATCGGTAACCTACCGCGAATTTATGGAATCGCTTGAAGGCCTTAAAAAAAACGGATTACAAAAACTGGTGCTCGACCTAAGAGGTAATGGTGGCGGTATTTTAGATGAAGCTGTGGAAATTGCTGATGAATTTTTAGAAGGAGATAAATTAATTACTTACACCGAAGGAAAGCACGTTGAAAAAAAAGAATACCGTTGCCGCCGTACGGGACAGTTTGAAAAAGGTGCACTGATCGTTTTGGCAGATGAAGGCACAGCCAGCGCCAGCGAGATTTTAATTGGTGCGCTTCAGGATTGGGACCGGGCAACCATTCTTGGCAGGCGTACTTTTGGAAAGGGATTGGTACAGGAACAATTTGACCTGAGCGATAATAGTGCCTTACGTTTAACAGTAGCCAGATATTTTACGCCTGTTGGCAGAAGTATACAACGGCCATATACCAATGGGGGCAAAGCTTATTACGAAGATATAAGTAAACGTTTTCATGATGGAGAAACACAATTTGCCGATTCTGTAAAAAATGATACCGCAAAAATTTATAAAACGAAGAGTGGCAAAATAATTTATGCTAAAGGAGGCATTACACCGGATTACTTTATTGCTATGGATACCACAAGCTATAGTAAAAGTTCAGCTTTAATTTACACCAGGGGCACCATCGGTAGTTTTGCCTATAATTTTTACTTGCAAAACCTAGCCCTGTTAAAAACTTTTAAAACACCCAATGATTTTATTAAAGGATTTTCGCTTACCGAAGAACATTGGAAACAGTTTATATTGGCTGCTGCCAGGGATTCAATAAACATTGCTCAATCAACCGGTAAAGAAAAATCTGATCTTACAAATCATATTAAATCGTCAATTGCCCGTCAATTATGGCGCAGCGAAGGTTATTTTGAAGTAATGAATACAGCTGATGAAGGAATAAAAAAGGCGTTAGAAATACTTGAAAAATAATTAGAAATCTGTAACGGCTTAAACCTGTGTAATACAGCTAATTACAGCCCATATGATATTCAAATTTTCAAAATTATTCCATTGAAAGTAAAATTATTTTAAAAATGTAGCAATTATGTAATCATTGATATGCAATATTTATCTATTTTTGACGAAAGTTAAGATGAGGTTAAAATTCTTTCTCATTAATTACTAAATTCTAACACATGAAACATTTTAAAATCTGCCTCCTCCTAGTAGGATTGATGGGAAGCGTTAACATGCACGCCCAACAAACTGCCCCTAAAGGCACACCCTCTGCAACTAAAAAAGATAAAAAGGGAATTAAAAAAGCTGGTATCCTAAACAATATGAGCGTTTCTCTTGGTGGTGGTACTTCCAACTACCTGGGTGACCTTATACGATATAATGTAAATTACAAGCAATCCAGTTTTTCATTTAGTGCGGGTATAGTATACGAAATGCTGCCCCAGCTTAATGCCAGGATAGATGTTGGATTTCAAAAACTGCAGGGAGCAGACAGTAAAAACGGAGGCGCTTTTAAAAACCGTAACCTCAGCTTTAAATCTAATAATTTTGATATCTCTGCTGCTTTGGAATTCGATTTTTTTAACCTGCATAAATATAAATTCTCTCCATATATAACAGGTGGCATAGGAATTTTATTTTTAAATCCTTATGCTAAGGATCTGGCCGGCAACAAGCAATTTCTGCGCCCGCTGGGTACCGAAGGTCAGGGCCTCTACGTAAATGGCTTTAAAGCCATGTACCGAAAAGAAACTTATGAATTTCCTGTAGGTATAGGAGTAAAATATACTGCCACGAAAAGGATCATGATCGCACTGGAATATAATTTCCGCGTAACGGGATCTGATTACCTGGATGATGTTAGTTCAAGATCTTATGTTTCTAAAGTATTACTGGATGCCAGAAACCCTATAACATCCAAATTTGCCTATCGTGGAAATGAACTTCCTGGAGGAGAACCTTACCCAAAAAATCCTTTAGATCAGATCCGTGGTAATCCCGAGCACAAAGATAGTTATTATACTACCCAGCTAAAAGTTGTTTATGCCATTAAATTGAAATCAGAGTCAGCAAAAGCTGACGTTACATTGCCAACAACAGGACCTCAAAATGACAAAGATGGCGATGGTGTAATGGATCTATTTGACAGGTGTCCGGATGTAGCGGGCCTTAAATATTTACAGGGTTGCCCTGATAAAGATGCTGATGGTATAGCTGATATGGATGACAAATGCCCTGATGTAGCTGGCTTTACACGTTATCAGGGTTGCCCTATTCCGGATGGTGATAGTGATGGTGTTGATGACGAACAGGATAAATGCCCTACTGTTGCAGGAGTTGCACGTTACCAGGGATGCCCTGTACCGGATACCGATGGCGATGGTGTAAATGATGATGATGATAAATGCGTAACACAGAAAGGTACTGCTGCTAACTTTGGTTGTCCATCAGTTGATCAAGAGGATATTAACCGCGTTAATTTAGCCGCAAAAAATATATTTTTCGCAACCGGCCTTGCTGAATTGTTACCCAAGTCGTTTGCAAGTTTAAATGAAGTAGTTAAAATATTAAAGGACAATCCAACCTATAAAATACAAATTAATGGCCACACAGATAATAAGGGTGACGTATTAATGAACCAAAGCTTATCTGAAGCAAGGGCTGCAGCAGTAAGAAATTACATGATAAGCAAAGGGATCGAAGAAAGCAGGTTATTTTCTACCGGTTATGGCGAAATAAAACCAATAGCAGATAACAATACTGTTTCAGGGCGTACTGAAAACAGAAGAGTGGAAATGGCATTAAGAAATTATTAAAATTAATTAAACATGGGCGTAGCATCATTTGGGTGCATTTAAAATTGTCGCAGTGTATTATAGTGTTGCCAGCCTTCGAAAAAGGATTTATAGTTGAAATGAACTTTTTCGAAGGTTGGCAACTGTTTTTATAAAAAATTCAATATGTCCTTTATAAAAAAAAGTAAACCTCCTATTAAAATCATTGGCCTCTTTATTATAGTCTATGGCTCAATAATAACCACTAATACCATCGCACAACAACCAAAATCTGAGAACAGACCATCTGCAAATAAAAAAGAAAAAAAAACACCTGAAAAAGATGATAAAACATCAAAGATCAGTGTTTCAGCAGGTGCAGGTATTGCCAGTTATTTCGGTGATCTTTTACAATATAACCGGTTTTATGCTCAACCAGGTTTTGCTGCAAGCGCCGGAGTATCGTATGCTTTTGCCAACCAATTCAGTGCCCGTATTGATGTTGGATTTCAGCAGGTAAAAGCTGCAGACAAAAACAATAAAGGAACTCAATACAAAGAAAGGAACCTCAGTTTTAAATCGAATATTTTTGATGTATCTGCATCAGCAGTATTCAATTTGCTGAATATGAATAAATACCCATTCAGCCCTTATATATCTGCAGGTGTGGGCGTGCTATTTTTTAATCCTTATGCAAACGATGCATTGGGCAAAAAACAATACCTGCGTGAACTGGGTACCGAGGGACAGGGCCTGGCTGGTAAGCCCGGTTTATACAGCAAAACAACAGTAATTGTTCCCGTAGGATTTGGCTTTAAATACGCGGCAAGCAAAAAAATAATTCTTCAACTGGATTTTAGCTATCGTTTTACGGGAACAGATTACCTGGACGATGTTAGTAACAATAGTTATCCTGACAAAGCACTGCTTGATGCCCGCAACCCAACAACCGCAAAATTTACCTGGCGGGGCAATGAAGTGGGTGGTGAAGCTTACCCAAAAAATCTTGCACTACCGCGTGGTAACCCAGATGATAAAGATGGTTATTATACAACCCAGTTTAAAGTTGCTTTTAAATTATAATTTTTTAGTAAATCTCAATTATGAAAATCATTAAGCTTATTATTATCTTATTCGCATTAATGATTAATAATGATACCAAAGCACAACAAGCTACTCCCTCAAATAAAAAAGAGAAAAGCACGGCTAAAAAAGATGAGTTAGCATACAGATTCAGTATTTCTGCAGGTGCAGGTGTTGCAGGTTATTTTGGCGACCTGCTGGAATACAACAGGTTTTTTTCTCAACCGGGTTTTGCTTTTGGTGCCGGGGCTGCTTATGCATTTACAAACCATTTTGGTGCAAGAGTTGATGCAGGAGTGCAACAGGTAAAAGCTGCAGACAGTAAAAATACAGGTGCTCAGTTTAAAGCCCGCAACCTCAGTTTTAAATCTAATGTTTTTGATGTATCAGTATCAGCAGAATATAATATACTGAGCATGAAAAAATACCCCTTTACCCCTTATTTAACCGGTGGCGTTGGGGTAATGTTTTTTAATCCGTATGCCAATGATGTAACAGGAAAAAAACAATACCTGCGTGAGCTGGGTACCGAAGGACAGGGCCTGGCAGGCTACCCGGGCCTTTATAGCAAAACAACCGTCATATTTCCTGCAGGATTTGGCTTTAAATACAATGCGAGTAATAAACTGATGCTTCAGTTAGAATTTAATTACCGCTTTACCCGAACTGATTACCTGGATGATGTTAGTACCAGTGGTTATCCGCCTAAAGCATTACTTGATGCCCGCAACCCAACTACTTCAAAATTTACATGGCGTGGCAATGAAGTTGGCGGACAACCTTATCCTACAAATCTTACACTTCCACGTGGCAACCCCGACAATAAAGATGGTTATTATACCACACAATTTAAAGTTGCATATAAATTTAAAACAAAAACTAAGCGTAAAGTTATTGAGCCGGTTGTACCGGTTGCTCCTGTTGTTATACCTGTAAAAGATACAGATGGTGATGGCGTTGTTGATAATGCAGATAAATGTCCGGATGTGGCAGGAAAAGCAGCATTAGAGGGATGCCCTGATGCTGATGGAGACGGCATTGCAGATAAAGATGATAAGTGTAAAGATGTTGCGGGTGTTTTACGTTATGAAGGATGCCCCATACCTGATACTGACGGAGATGGATTAAATGATGAAATAGATAAATGCAAAACAGAAATGGGATCAAAAGAAAACGGTGGCTGCCCCATACCCGACAAAGATGGAGATGGCATTGCAGATACAGATGATAAATGCCCTGATATGAAAGGCAGTATTGAAAATAATGGTTGCCCACTACCCTTTGTTGAAGGTGCCGAATTAATTGAAACCACATTAGACTCCATGACCTACAGAATATATTTTGATATTAACAGGGCATTATTGTTACCAGATGCTTTTAAATCTTTAAAACGTATTGTAGATATTTTGAAGGCTGATAATTCACTGCATATAAATATTACCGGCCATGCAGATACTACCGGAACATACACTATTAATATGAACCTCTCGGCCGAAAGGGCTAAAGTTACAAAAGATTATTTTTTGAGTTATTATATTGCAGCAGGCAGAATAAAAAGTTCATATTACGGATCAAGCAGGCCTGTTGACGTATTACAGCAATGGCGCAACCGCCGGGTGGAAATAACGATCAGCAAAAAATAATAAAGCAGATCATCTTACTGTAATAATAATACCGGTTTTGATAATAATTGAGTAAAAATGGAAGCAGGGTTAAACCTTCTTCCCTTTTTATTTTTAAGATTTATTTTGCTGATTTTGTTTCACCTTTCACCCAACGCTTGTTAGTTTGACTTTTAAAATAGAAGAAGGATTTGAGTAATAAGAATTTAAAAAAATTACCTTTGCCGCAAAAAAAGATTCTGTATGTGGCTAAATAATATCCTGGATACCATTGGTAACACTCCACTGATTAAATTAAACAAAATAACAAAAAACCTGCCCTGTACCGTTTTGGCAAAGGTTGAATATTTTAACCCCGGAAATTCTATTAAAGACCGTATGGCATTAAAAATGCTGGAAGTGGCTGAACAGCAGGGAAAGATTAAACCCGGCGGAACCATCATTGAAGGCACAAGCGGTAATACCGGCATGGGCCTTGCGCTGGCTGCATGTGTAAAGGGATATAAATGCATTTTCACCACTACTGACAAACAATCAAAGGAAAAAGCTGATATTTTAAAAGCAGTAGGCGCCGAAGTAATTGTTTGCCCAACCAATGTTGAGCCTGAAGATCCACGCAGCTATTATTCTGTTTCTAAGCGGCTGGCAACCGAAGTTCCTAATAGCTGGTATGTAAATCAATACGATAACCTGGCAAACCGCGATGCCCACTATGAACAAACCGGCCCCGAAATTTGGAAACAAACTGAAGGCAAAGTAACTCACCTGGTTGTAGCTACAGGCACCGGTGGTACAATTGTTGGCACAGGCAAATATTTAAAAGAAAAGAATCCAAACATAAAAGTATGGGCTATTGACAGTTATGGATCTTTGTTAAAAAAATATTTTGAGACAGGCGAGCTGGATCAGAAAGAAGTTTATCCATATATAAGTGAAGGATTTGGTGAAGATTTTGTGCCGGCTAATTATGATATGAGCGTGATTGATGCGTTTACAAAAGTTACGGATAAAGATGGTGCTGTAATGGCACGCCGTATTGCCAAAGAAGAAGGTATGTTTTGCGGATACAGCGCCGGCAGTTGTCTGCAGGGCTTATTACAACTTGCCAAAGGGCCCGATGGAAAAGACGAGCTTAAAAAAGATGATGTAGTAGTTTTAATTTTTCACGATCATGGCAGCCGCCATGTGGGTAAAGTATACAATGACCAATGGATGCTGGAGAGAGGTTTTTTAGATGTAAAAACTTTTAAAGACCTTGTTGGTGGCCGCGGTGCTCAAAGATTAATTAATTTAAGTAAAGCAGATACGGTTGCAGATGCCATTGAACTGATGAAGAAATATG